>JAZRBT010000107.1:0-13612 GCA_045635245.1 Candidatus Coprenecus sp. | reverse complement strand
CGAGGTCATAGATATTTCTGTCCGGGTCGGTCATTGTATAGTTAAGATACAATATCGATTTTCCAAGGCTGAGTATATTCAGTCTGCCCGACTGCATTGAGTTCTGCTCATCTGTCCTGATGTAGAAACCTTTGATTCTTTCTGTGAAAAGTTTGAAATCCTTGAATTCTTCAGGGGTTGTATTCAAAAGTTCCTGAGCATACTCGTCTGTTATATCGATTCTGAGTTTTCCCGATGTATAAATGATGGGGTTACCTTTATTAATAGGTGTGGGGTCGTAGTCTGCCTCGGTCAAGCTGTTTGTAAAGTTCTTGGTGCTGTCCAAAGCAGATGTCAGTTTGTATATGCTGATATTCTGATGGATACCTTCCTGGCTGGGGTCTGTGAATACAGTGGTATCTATCTGAAGACTCAAATATGCCGATCTCAAGACAGGATTGTCACCGAAATCGGTAGAGTCTGAAAAAGGAAGAATGATAGATGCTCCGTCTGATGATACTTCTCCAAATACATCATCGCGCAAGTTACCCAAAAGGATATGTTTTCCTGTGGTAGCTTGAACTGAGTCGCTGACTTTATTTGTAATGGGTAAATCGAATGATGCAATCTGTGCTGTTAGCAGAAAGTCATCAGTTATAAGATTTGAACCTGTTTCTCTATTGTTGGGTACGCATCCTATAAGTGATGCGGTGGAAAGTACAATCGCAAGAAGCTTCTTAACGGACATCATCTAAAATCTTGTCGTAAAATTCGTTATATCTGTCAATATATTCTCCGGATGGCTGTATCTGTTCAACAAACTCGAGGATTGGAAGATTATTTGATTTGGCAAATTCTTCCAATTCGGGCTCAATGTTCTCTACACCTTTAATAACACCGTCAGAATATTGCAATGCCAATTTTGCAAGATTTATGCCATTGGGCTCCTTCAACCATTCCATATCCTTAGGCTTGATGCCGGGCATCGAGATTTTGTTCTTCATCTCAGGATCAAAGGCTTCGTGCATATATTCGTCATATATTGAAACCACCACTTTTGCATCAGTGAAGATAGGGTCGTTCTTATATGCTTTTTTAAGGAATAGCGGTACCAGGTGAGAGATCCATCCGTTACAGTGGATAATATCCGGTTTCCATCTCAATTTTTTAACAGTCTCAAGGATTCCTCTTGCAAAGAAAATGGCTCTTTCATCGTTGTCTTCAAAGAATTTTCCTTCTTCGTCCTCGAAAATCTGTTTGCGGTGGAAGTAGTCATCGTTATCTATGAAATAGACTTGCATCCTTGCAGCGGAGATAGAGGCTACCTTGATTACCAATGGTCTGTCTATGTCGTTGATGACCATATTCATACCGGATAGTCTGATGACTTCGTGCAATTGGTTTCTTCTTTCATTTATACAGCCGTAGCGGGGCATAAATGAACGGATTTCTTTTCCTCTTTCCTGGATACCCTGAGGTAAATATCTGCCGATAGCAGAGTGTTTTGTTTCAGGTAGGTATGGTAAAATTTCCGAGTTAACGAACAATACTCTTTTCGTCTCTTTCATTTTAGATGCTATTTTTTGCAAATATAATAATAAAAAATCTAAATTTAATTATCTTTGAGGAATTTATAATGTGGAGCAAAATGGGTAGGAACGAAAGTAATGTTTTGAACAGGAGGTTGTTGAGATCTTATTTTTCGACAATCATAAGTATCAGTCTGGTCCTTTTCTTTATCGGGATGGCCGGGCTTCTGGTATTGAATGCGCGTTCTGTTTCCAATTATTTCAAGGAGAATATCTCTGTTTCGGTGATTTTTTCGGTAGAGACCTCGGAAGAGGATGCTGCCGTATTCGGAGAGAATATTTCCCAATACCCTTTTGTGAAGCAATATGAGATAATTTCCAAGGAAGAAGGGGTGGCGCAGATGAAGCAGATGCTCGGAGAGGATTTTCTCGATGTATTCGAGGTCAATCCGATTCCGGTCTCTCTGGAACTTCAGGTGGCTGCCGATTACATCTCCACAGACTCTCTTGCGAGGGTAGAGTCTCTATTGTGTGAGAATTCTATTGTGGAGGATGTAGTCTATCAGCAATCTATGGTGGAACTACTGAACTCCAATCTTGAAAGAATCGGACTTGTGATAGGAGTGTTTGCTCTTTTGCTGATGTTTATCTCTACGGTTCTTATAAATAATACCGTCAGACTGAATATCTATGCCAAAAGATTTGTGATACATACTATGCGTCTTGTAGGGGCAACCAAATTTTTTATTTCCCGTCCTTTCCTCGGGCAAGCCTTTTTCCAGGGATTGATTGCAGGTTTGATAGCAAATGTTTATTTGCTCATTACCTTATATATAATCAGAAATGAATTCAATCAGCTCTTTACCCTTTTTGAACCATCGGCTCTCGCTCTGCTGATGGTTATAGTGGTAGCTGTCGGAGTGGTAATTTGTGTTCTCTCCACAAGTGTAGTTGTAAGGAGTATGATTTCATTGACAAAAGATGAGTTGTATTATTAAAAAACAGATATATGGATAAGTTTGCAATTCCTAAAAGAAACATAATTTATATTTTGGCCGGTCTGGCACTGATTATTTTGGGCTATATCCTTTTGTCGGGAGGTGGTGCAGAAAATCAGCAGGTGTTCAATTACGACCTTTTCAGTGTGAGGAGAATGTATGTTGCACCTCTTCTTATTATTGCCGGTTTTGTGATTGAAATCGTTGCAATTCTTAGAATCAAGCCTTTTAGAAAAGAGAAATAACGGGGGCAGGTTATGACAGAACTTCAGGCTTTGGTGTTGGGTCTTGTTCAGGGCCTGACCGAGTTTCTCCCTGTTAGCAGCAGTGGTCATCTGGCTGTGGTAAAAGAGTTGTTCGGGGTAGATGTGGATAATCTCAGTTTTGAGGTGGTGGTACACGCAGCTACTGTTCTCAGCACTATCGTGGCATTCAGAAAAGAGATTTTCGATTTGCTCAAAGGTTTCTTCAAATTTCAGAATAATCCTCAGACACAATATCTTCTGAAGATAGGTGTTTCTATGATTCCTATCTTTGTGGTGGGGGTTTTCTTTAAGGATGCCGTTACCGAAATTTTTGGAGCAGGTTTGACTGTTGTGGGAATTATGCTCCTTGTGACTGCTGTATTGCTGGTACTCGGGGAGTATCTATCAAAGCGTCAGGCTGTACGTTCTGCTACAAAAGAGTTGGGCTATAAAGAGGCATTTATAATAGGACTTGCGCAGTCGGTTGCAGTGCTGCCGGGACTTTCCCGTTCGGGCACTACCATTGCCACCGGACTTATGCTTGGAGTGGATAAAAAGAGTGTTGCACAATTTTCATTCCTGATGGTTCTTGTGCCGATTCTCGGAGAGGCCTTTTTGGAACTTGTTTCCGGTGAACTCTCTATGGCTGCATCGGGCATTTCCACCACTGCAGTATTGATAGGATTCGTGAGTGCATTTGTTTCGGGATATATAGCCTGCAGATGGATGATCAGGATTGTGCAAAAGGCGAAACTCCGCTATTTCTCAATATATTGCATTTGTGTTGCAGTTTTGTGCTTTGTTTTATGAATCAGCTAAGAACAAAATATTATTTCGTTTCCGATGTTCATTTGCGTCCCACTGCCGCAGATGCTCATATTCCTCAGGAGAGGTTTCTCTCTTTTCTGGAGAGTGCAGGCAAGGATGCCGCTGCAATTTATCTTCTGGGAGATATCTTTGATTATTGGTATGAGTATAAATATACCATTCCGAGAGGATATACCAGAGTGTTGGGCAAATTGGCAGAACTTTCTGACAACGGAGTGAAGCTCTATTTTATGCAGGGCAACCACGATGTGTGGATGTACGACTATCTTTCGAGTGAGATAGGTGGACAGATTCTCGAGCAACCCTATTTTGGAGAGATTTCGGGAAAAGTATTTTGTTTGGGACACGGAGATGGATTGGGACATATCCCTTTCGGCTTCAGGATACTCCGTTTTATTTTTCACAATAGATTGATTCAGAGGCTATTCAGTGCAATTCATCCCAGATGGTCTTTTGCTTTGGGATATGCCTGGTCGGCACATTCGAGAAATCGCAAGAAAAAGAATATCGATTTTGTTCCCAATTTTAAAGGTCCTGAAGAACCTATTTTCAAGTATGCTGAGCAGGTGGCTTCGCAGAGAAAAGTCGATTGCTTTGTGTTCGGCCATTTCCACACCCCTACGGAGCAGACTCTTCCTTCGGGGGAGAAGTTCTTTATTCTTGGAGAGTGGACCCTTTCGGGAGAATATCTTGTTTATGATTCTGCTGACGATTCGTTAGTATTGAGGAAAGTCGTTCTTGGGGCGTGAAGCGGGAGCCGGTGGCTCTTTCCCGAAAATTGACCAATATAACAGATTGAATTCCCCTTTCTGGTATAGTTGCACAAGTTCTTCTGTGTCGCGGTCGTCACCATCTTTGTCGTAAGGAGTCTTCATATTTGATCCGAAGAGCAGGGCTATTCCTTGCCAGAATCCTGCGGCAGCTCTGTTTTTATATGTCTTGATAATGTCGTATGGAAGTATTCCTGTCTCACGTTGGATCAGTTTCAGTAGGAGCTGTCCCTGAGTGATTGTCAGGTTCTTGAGAGGCTCCTCGAATACTTCGAAGAGTTCGTCCTGAAGTTTTGAGACATATCTGTTTTTCTTCCTCTTATTCATTTGGTCGGTGGTGATGGTCGAGTCTGCCTCCATCAATATCTCTTTTGCTACGAGTGCGTATGGATATGCTTTTGCAAAATTGTAAACCAATTTATAGTACTTTCTCCACTCTTTCCCTTTTTTCTTGGTTGCAACGATTCTGGCGGGGGCGATAGTGTCAAAATAGATGGTGTCCCCGTCGATTATCTGAAATTTCATAACGCTCTGGCTCTTCACGTTTTTTGAAGGGCGGAGATTGCGTTGCTGGCACCAGGCGGTGGGGACAGACATCAGAATTACCAGTATGAAGAGGAGATTTTTTCTCATAATTTCAGGCGAAGATACGATTCTTTTTCTCGAATTGCTCTTTTTGGTGTTTCAATTTTTGTTCCAAAGTCTCATTTTGGGTTTCAAAACGGGAAGTGCGCCTGTGTCGAAAATGTATGTTTTGAAAAATCTTTCATTTTCATAACTCGCTGAGTCTTGATTGGTTGAGTTGAAAATTTATCGGTCGAAAATTGTAAAAAAAATTTGTTGATTTGCAGAAATGTCCTATATTTGCAATCCACTATGATAGGGTGAAATGTGTCTATCTTTTTGATAGTCAAACAGTTAAGCCTGATTTTATAGCGAAAAACAACGGAAATTTATTAGTTAAAAAAACTTATAGACAATGTTACAACCAAAGAAAACAAAGTTTAGAAGGCAGCAAAAAGGTCGTATGAAAGGTAACGCACACCGCGGAACAGAACTTTCATTCGGATCTTTCGGTATCAAGACACTAGAGTCTTGCTGGCTAACTGGCCAACAAATTGAGGCTGCTCGTCAAGCGGTAGTACGTTACATGAAACGTGAAGGTAAAATTTGGATCAGAGTATTCCCTGACAAACCTTACACAAAGAAACCCGCTGAAGTACGTATGGGTAAAGGTAAAGGTGCTCCTGAAGGATTCGTTGCTCCTATCACCCCTGGTCGTATGATTATTGAGGCTGAAGGTGTTCCCTTGGAAATCGCAAAAGAGGCACTTCGTCTTGGCGCTCAAAAACTACCTGTTACTACAAAATTTGTAGTGCGTAGAGATTATGTTGAACAATAATTTAACGGAGGAGTAGAAAATGAAATCGAATGAAATTCGCGAAATGTCGGTAAAAGATTTGCGTGAGCGTATTGAGGCTGAAAAAGCAAATCTTCAGCAAATGAAGCTAAACCACGCTGTCTCCCCCATTGAAGACACATCAAAAATTAGAAAGGCAGGTAAGGACATCGCTCGTATGCTTACCATTCTTACCGAACTTGAAAACAAAGCAGAGTAATTTTATGGAAAGAAATTTACGCAAAGAAAGAATTGGGGTAGTGGTTAGCAATAAGATGGATAAATCTATCGTAGTTGCCGTTAGAATTAAAGAAAAACACCCTCTTTACGGTAAATTCGTAAACAAAACCACAAAATTCGTTGCTCACGATGAGAAAAACGTATGCGACGAGGGTGATACAGTACGCATTATGGAGACTCGTCCTTTGAGTAAAACCAAATGCTGGAGATTAGTAGAAATCGTAGAAAAAGTGAAATAAGCTATGATACAACAAGAATCACGTTTATTAGTTGCAGATAACAGCGGTGCTAAAGAAGTTCTATGTATCCGTGTTTTGGGTGGAACACGCCGTCGTTATGCAGGTGTAGGCGACAAAATTGTAGTCGCAGTAAAAAGCGCAATACCAGGCGGTGACGCTAAAAAAGGTTCAGTTTCTAAGGCTGTTGTAGTGCGTACAAAGAAAGAAATTCGTCGTCCCGACGGTTCATATATTCGTTTTGATGACAATGCTTGCGTGCTTTTGAATAATCAGGGTGAAGTTCGTGGTACCCGTATTTTCGGACCCGTTGCCCGTGAGTTGCGTGACAACTATATGAAGATTGTCTCTTTAGCGCCTGAAGTATTATAATAGGAGGTACTGATATGAATAGAAAATTACATATTAAAAAAGGAGACATGGTCTATGTGAACGCTGGGAATGACAAGGGTAAAACCGGTAAAGTCCTAGAAGTTATCACTAAAAAAGATCGCGCTATCGTTGAGGGTATCAATATGGTTAGCAAACATACCAAACCTAATGCTAAACATCCTCAAGGTGGTATTATCAAACAAGAAGCAGGAATCCATATTTCTAACCTACAAGTAGTTGACCCTGTTAAAGGTGGTCCTACCAAAATCGGTCGCCGCGTAGGTGAAAACGGAAAATTGGTTCGTTATGCTAAAAAATCATCACAGGAGATTAAGTAATGGCAAAGAAAGCAGACGTTAGAAAAGAAGAACAAGTTAGCTTGGAAGGATACGTTCCTAATCTTCAAAAGAAATATAAAGAGGAGATTGTAGCAAAACTTCAAAAAGAATTTGGATATGCTACAGTTATGCAAGTTCCCAAACTTGTTAAAATTACCATCAACCAAGGTATCGGTGCTGCTACCGGAGACAAGAAACTTGTAGAAGTTGCACAGCAAGAACTTACTGCAATCGCAGGTCAAAAAGCTGTTACTACTTACTCTAAGAAAGATATCTCTAACTTCAAACTTCGTAAAGGTACAGCGATTGGTGTTAAAGTAACTCTTCGTTCTACCAAAATGTACGAATTCCTTGAAAGACTTATCGCTATCTCTCTTCCTCGTATCAGAGACTTCAACGGTATCAACGAGAAATTTGACGGTAGAGGTAACTACACTCTTGGTATTAAAGAGCAAATTATCTTCCCTGAAATCGACATCGACAAGATTACAAAAATCTTCGGTATGGAAATCACTTTCGTGACTTCAGCAGAGAAAGATGAAGAAGCATATGCTCTACTACGTGAATTTGGATTGCCCTTTAAGAATAAAAAATAATAAAGATATATGGCAAAAGAATCAATGAAAGCACGTGAAGTAAAACGTGCGAAACTATGCGCTAAATATGCAGAAAAACGCAAAGCCCTAAAAGAAGCAGGTGACTGGGCGGCTCTTGACAAACTTCCTAAGAACTCAAGCCCTTGCCGTCAACACAACCGTTGCTCTATCACAGGTCGTCCAAAAGGATATATGCGTATTTTCGGTATCAGCCGTATTCAGTTCCGTGAAATGGCAAGTGCAGGTTTGATCCCCGGAGTTAAAAAAGCAAGTTGGTAACAACTATTATAAACAATAATTAATAACAATTGGATATCGGGCACCCGCAGGGGTTGTCGAATCTTAAAAAACAAATTTAAAAATGACTGATCCAATAGCAGATTTTCTAACCAGAGTTAGAAATGCGTATCTCGCAAAACACAAAATCGTTGAAGTTCCCGCTTCAAAAATGAAAATGGAACTTACCCGTATCCTTCACGAGAAAGGATATATTCTTAGCTACAAACTTGTAGAAGGTACTCCTTGCAGCACTATCAAAATCGCTCTTAAGTACCATCCTGTAACCAAACAAGCTGCTGTTAAGAAAATCAAACGTGTAAGTACACCCGGTCTTAGAAAATATGCAGGTGTAGAAGATCTACCACGCGTATTGAACGGACTTGGTATCGCTATCATCTCTACTTCAAAAGGTATCATCACCGACAAAGAAGCAAGAGACCTTAACGTAGGTGGCGAGGTAATTTGTTATGTTTATTAATAATTTTTTAAAAAGTATAGAAAATGTCAAGAATTGGAAAATTGCCTGTACACCTGCCACAAGGAGTTACTGTTGAAGTAAACTCTGAAAACGTGGTATTGGTTAAAGGACCGCTCGGACAACTGAGTCAGAAAGTCAACCCTGACATCAAAGTATCCGTTGACGGCAATATCCTAACTGTAGCTCGTCCTACAGATAGCCCACGTCACCGTTCAATGCACGGTCTATATCGTGCTCTTATCAACAATATGGTGAATGGTGTCTCTACAGGATATACCATCAAACAAGAGTTGATTGGTGTGGGATTCCGCGTTGAAGTTAAAGGTCAAATCCTTGAACTTAACCTAGGTTACTCACACGATATTCATTTCCAGCTTCCTGCTGAAATCAAAGCTGAAGCTGAGGCTGTTAAAAAGGGTCAAAACCCTATTCTCGTTCTTAAGAGTTATGACAAACAACTTCTCGGACAAGTTGCGGCTAAAATCCGCTCATTGAGAGAACCAGAACCTTACAAAGGTAAAGGTATTAAGTTTGTCGGTGAACAACTTCGTCGTAAAGCTGGTAAGTCAGCAGGCGCTAAATAATTAGGAGGGACAAGATTATGGCAATGACTAAAATTGAAAGAAGACAAAGAATTCGTTACCGTATTCGCAAAGTGGTTAACGGAACTCCCGAAAGACCCAGAATGTCGGTATTCAGAAGTAATAAGCAAATTTATGTTCAGGTTATCGATGATACCAAAGGTATGACACTTGTTTATGCCGGTTCAAACGATAAAGCTTTGGCAGAAGCAGTACAAGGAAAAACTGCATCTGAAATCGCAGCGCTTGTTGGTAAATTGGTTGCTGAACGTGCAATTGAAAAAGGTATCACCACCGTATCTTTCGACCGCGGAGGTTACCTATATCACGGAAGAGTTAAAAGTTTGGCAGACGCTGCTCGCGAGGGCGGTCTTAAATTCTAAGAGACATGGCAGATATCAACGTAAAGAAAGTAAAAACCACCGATCTTGAACTTAAAGACAGATTGGTAGCGGTTCAGAGAGTTACTAAAGTAACCAAAGGTGGACGCCACTTCAGCTTCGCAGCGATCGTTGTTGTAGGAGATGAAAAAGGTGTTGTAGGTTATGGTCTCGGTAAGGCCAACGAAGTAACTACAGCGATCTCTAAAGGTATAGAGGACGCAAAGAAAAATCTTGTAAAAGTTCCTCTTAACAAGAGAACTATTCCCCACGAGCAAGAAGCTAAATTCGGCGGTGCAAGAGTATTTATGAAACCCGCAGCTCCCGGTACCGGTCTTATCGCCGGTGGTGCGATGCGTGCAGTATTTGAATCAGCAGGTGTACACGACGTGTTGGCTAAATCAAAAGGTTCTTCAAACCCTCACAACTTGGTGAAAGCTACTATCGCAGCACTTGTAGAACTTCGTGATGCATATACTATTGCCGGTGTTCGCGGTATTCCTATGCAAAGAGTATTTAAAGGATAAGGAGGTGCAATATGGCAAAAGTTAGAGTAACACAGATTAAAAGTAAAAACGGTTCAACCCAAAGACAAAAAGCAAACCTTGTATCTTTAGGTCTTCGCCGTATGCATCAATCAGTAGAAATTGAACTCACTCCCGTTACCAACGGTATGATTCAAAAAGTTCTACACCTTGTTAAAGTAGAAGAAATTAACTAATCACGGAGGTTTATCAGATGAAACTAAATAATTTAACACCTGCAACAGGTTCTACTAAGAGAGAAAAACGTATCGGTAGAGGTGAAGGTTCAGGTCACGGTGGACAATCAACACGTGGTATGAACGGTGCTAAATCTCGTTCTGGTTATTCAAGAAAGATCGGATTCGAGGGTGGTCAGATGCCTATCCAAAGACGTCTACCCAAATTTGGCTTCCATAACCCTACACGAGTTGAGTACAAAGCTGTAAACCTTTCAACTCTTCAAACTTTGAGCGAAAAGAGTGGTCTTACAGTTATCACTTTCGACAATCTTATCGAGGCTGGCCTAGTGTCTAAAAACGACAAAGTTAAAATCCTTGGTAACGGTGAGTTGACAGTGAAACTCGAAGTAACAGCTGATGCTTTCTCAAAAACAGCTATCGCTAAAATCGAGGCTTTGGAAGGTAAGGCTATCATCCTTTAAAAAATAACACCTAATGAAAAGATTTTTTCAAACCATACAAAATATCTTCAAGATCGAGGAGTTGAGAAAGAGAATTGTTTACACTATTCTTTTGCTCCTTGTTTATCGCTTGGGTAGTTTTATTGTGCTTCCAGGTATTGACCCTACACAATTGGCTGCTCTCGAAGAACAAGCATCTTCAGGACTTCTCAGTCTTTTGGATATGTTTTCCGGCGGTGCGTTCGGCAATGCATCAATCTTTGCATTGGGAGTTATGCCTTATATCTCCGCTTCCATCGTAATCCAGTTGTTGGGTGTGATGGTTCCCTACTTCCAAAAAATGCAGAGGGAAGGTGAGAGCGGACGTAGAAAAATGAATCAGTGGACCCGTTTCCTTACAATTGCTATCCTTTTGATACAAGGTCCTGCGTATATTACAAACCTACACGCGCAATTGCCAGCTGAAGCATTCTTGGTTCAAGGATTCTCATATAACATTTTTGCAACTATCGTTCTAATGGCCGGAACAATGTTCGTAATGTGGCTTGGTGAACGTATTACCGATAGAGGTCTTGGAAATGGTATTTCTTTGATCATTATGGTCGGTATTATCGCTCGTCTTCCATTTGCATTGTTCGCTGAAGCAGCTCAAAGATGGAGCCAAACCAATGGTGGTCCCCTTATGTTCATCATTGAAATCGTGTTCCTATTCTTGATCTTCGTTGCAACGATAGCTTTGGTACAAGGTCAACGTAAAGTTCCTGTACAATATGCAAAAAGAATAATTGGTAACAAGCAGTACGGTGGTGTTCGCCAGTACATTCCTCTAAAAATCAATGCAGCAGGCGTTATGCCTATCATCTTCGCTCAGGCTTTGATGATGTTCCCTCTTCTTCTTGCAGGTTTCGATGCAACTCAAGGATTGGCTGCTACATTGAGCGATTATACCGGATTCTGGTATAACTTCATCTTCGCGCTATTTGTTGGATTGTTCACATTCTTCTATACAGCAATTACTGTGAACCCCAATATGATGGCAGAAGAGATGAAGAAAAACGGAGGTTTCATCCCTGGTGTTAAACCCGGAAAGAAAACTGCTGACTATTTGGATGCAATCATGTCGCGTATTACCTTGCCCGGATCAATTTTCCTAGCAATCGTTGCGATATTACCTGCATTTGCTATGATGTTCGGAATAAACAACCAGTTCGCTCAATTCTATGGTGGTACTTCGTTGCTTATTCTTGTAGGAGTAGTTTTAGACACATTGCAACAAATTGAATCATATTTGTTGATGCGTCACTACGACGGTTTGATGAAAACCGGACGCCTTAAAGGTCGTTCGGGAATGTAATTCTCATAAGTTCATTGAGTATGATTAGAATAAAGACCCAGGAAGAGATTGAAATTCTTCGCGAGAATGCAATCATAGTTTCTAAAACATTGGCTGAGGTGGGCAAACATATTGCTCCCGGAGTAACAACAATGGAATTGGACCGTATAGCGGAACAATTCATTCGCGACAATGGTGCAGAACCTGGTTTTCTTGGGTACGGTGGATTTCCCTACACTCTTTGTATCTCAGTCAATGATGTGGTAGTTCACGGCTTTCCTTCAGACTACCGCCTTAAAGATGGAGACATTGTTTCGGTTGATTGCGGAACTATATATAAAGGCTTTTATGGAGATTCTGCTTATACTTTCCCTGTTGGAAATGTAAGTGAAGAAACTCAGAAGTTGCTGGATGTAACCAAAGAGTCTTTGTATCGCGGCATAGAAAAAGCTATTGCTGGAAACAGAGTTGGGGATATAGGTCACGCAATACAGTCTTATGCCGAGAGTTTCGGTTTTTCCGTAGTTCGCGAGTTTGTGGGACACGGGGTTGGCAAGAATATGCACGAACACCCTGAAATACCTAACTACGGAAGAATCGGAAGCGGTAAGAAGTTGATAAACGGAATGACTATTTGCATTGAACCGATGATCAACGCCGGGCAGAGATCGATTTATCTTCATGATAACGGTTGGGCGGTAAGTACAGTAGATAAAAAGTACTCCGCACATTTCGAGTTGACAGTCGCTGTCAAAGATAATCAGCCTGATGTTCTATCTACTTTTGATTACATAGAAGGAAAGAAACAATATTAATAAGTTTATAAGAAAGATTTTATATGCCCAAACAAGCTGCAATAGAAAAAGAAGGTACAATCGTAGAAGCATTGTCCAATGCAATGTTCAGAGTTGAGTTGGATAATGGTCACATAGTGATAGCCCACATTTCAGGTAAGATGCGTATGCACTACATCCGTATCCTGCCAGGCGACAAAGTAAGGGTTGAAATGTCTCCTTATGACTTATCAAAAGGAAGAATTTCTTTCAGATACAAATAAAAATATTACGATAATGAAAGTAAAAACATCCATCAAAAAGCGTAGCGAGGATTGCAAAATAGTAAAGCGCAAAGGTCGCCTCTATGTTATATGCAAAAAGAATCCTAAGTTCAAAATGCGCCAAGGATAATTAATCAGTAAACAATAAAAAAGAAATATTAGATTATGGCACGTATAGCCGGTGTAGATTTACCGAAAAACAAACGCGGAGAGATAGGTTTGACCTATATCTACGGTATCGGTCGCAGTTCTGCTCAAAGAATCCTTACCGAATGTGGTATCGATTTCAATACTAAAGTTAGCGAGTGGAATGATGATCAGATCGCTGCAATCAGAGCTAATATCTCTGAAAACTACAAAATCGAAGGTGAACTTCGTTCATCAGTACAATTGAACATCAAACGTCTGATGGATATCGGATGTTATAGAGGAATCCGTCATCGTATCGGTCTTCCTGTTCGTGGTCAAAGCACTAAAAACAATGCTCGTACACGTAAAGGTAGAAAGAAAACTGTGGCTAATAAGAAAAAAGCAACTAAATAACAGAAGCTAATTATGGCAAAGAAAACAGGAACATCAAACAAGAAAAGAGTTGTTAAAGTTGACGCTTTTGGTGAAGCTCACATCTCTTCAACTTTCAACAATGTGATTGTAACTCTTACCAACAGTGTTGGTCAGGTTATTAGTTGGTCTTCAGCAGGTAAAATGGGTTTCAGAGGTTCTAAAAAGAACACCCCTTACGCTGCTCAGGTAGCTGCGGCTGATGCTGCAAAAGTAGCTTATGACTTGGGACTTCGTAAAATCAAAGCT
>JAZRBT010000106.1:0-17098 GCA_045635245.1 Candidatus Coprenecus sp. | reverse complement strand
AGTGTAGATTGTTCCGGGGCATCGAAAATTTCGGACTCAGAATTGAATATTGCTCACTTGGAACTTGATTGTTCGGGTGCTTCAAAGGTAGAGTTCACTATAGTATCTAATGTTCTAAATACTGAAGTATCAGGGGCTGCCAATATGTTAGTTAAAGGTGCTGCTGAAGTGGTGAATATTGATGCCAGTGGTGCTGCGAAATTGAATTTTGCTAAATTTGCAGTCCAAAATGCGGATGTGGAATGTAGTGGGGCAGCAAAACTTGATATGTCGGTTATGAAATCACTCAGTGTGGAAGCCAGCGGTGCATCTGAATTGAAGTATACTGCAGGGGAGGATTTGAAGATTACAGGTATCGATATAAGTGGTGCAGCAAGAGTTAAATCATTGTAATTGTTACTTTAGATTAATATATGTTTGTAATTGATTCACATTGTGATACTCCTTCTATGTTATTAGAGGGAGTTAACTTGCGAGATAAGGGTACCAGGACCCATTTGGATATTCCCCGAATGAAGGAAGGTGGTGTCGACGGAGTCTTCTTTGCGATATATACTCCAGCTGCTTTTGATTACAAATCGGCAGTGGAGCATTCATTGAGTCTTATCTCAAAATGTTACGATTTCGTGGATTGCAATAAAGATGAGGTTCGTTTTGCTTTTTCTGCGGAGGAAGCTTTGAAAAATAAGGAGAACGGGCTGATCTCTATCTTTATGGGGATGGAAAATGGGTCGCCAATAGGGGAAAACCTCGATTTTCTGAGGTTTTATTACAGAATGGGTGTCCGATATCTTACCTTGTGTCATTCGCGTCATAATCAAATTTGTGACTCTTGTGCACCAGAGGCACCTGGTTGGGGAGGGTTGTCTCCTTTTGGGGTGGAACTGGTAAAAGAGTGCAACAGAATCGGTATGATGATAGACTGTTCTCACGTCAGTGATAACACTTTTTACGATATATTGAAGCATTCTAAGGCTCCATTTGTGGCAACTCATTCGAGCTGCAGGGAAATATGTGCTCATAAAAGGAATATGAGCGATCAGATGATTAAGGATTTAGCAGCGGCAGGTGGGGTGATACAGGTGAACTTTTATCCTTTCTTTATCGATGAAGAGTTTCGCAATGATAAGGAAATCAATGCTTTGAGCGAGGAGTATGATAAGTGGCAGCAATTGTACCGTTCAGATTTGAGAAATGAATTCTATCGGGAAAACTACTTTAATCTGGCGGAGCGCCTCAATAATTATCCGACCCCTTCTTATAAAAAGGTGGTGGATCATATTGAGCATATTATCTCATTGACAGGGGTAAAGCACGTGGGAATCGGTTCGGATTTCGATGGAATAGATGTTGCTCCACAAGGACTTAGAGATATTTCTATGCTTCCTGTCATATCTAAAGAATTAAGCCTCAGAGGGTATTCTGAGGCTGATATATCCGATATTATGGGTGGAAACTTCCTTAGAGTTATGGAAGAAGTTGCTCGAAAAGCATCTTTCTAAGCATATTCAAGGCATTTCCACAGAATCTGTCGATGTTGGTAGATCTGTTGGACGAGAATTTTAACATCTGAGATGAGGTGATTATCTCGGATGTTTTTTTATCTCTATATGCCACGGCAATCCATACTGTTCCCACAGGTTTTTCCGGGGTTCCTCCTCCAGGACCGGCAATGCCTGTGGTGGCAACGGAGAAGTCTGTATTCAGTTGTTTGAGAACTCCTGCAGCCATCGCTTCAGCACATTCCTTACTTACTGCTCCGTAGTTCATAATAATCTTATTGTCAACACCTAAGATATTCTCTTTTACAGTATTGGAATAAGATGTTACAGAGCCCTCAAAAAAGGCAGATGCTCCTGGTATGGCAGTTATTTCGGAAGCAACTTTTCCCCCGGTACAAGATTCTGCCACCGATAGGGTCTTGCCGTTTCTGGTCAAAATGTCGGCAATTACAGTGGCAAGAGTATCTTCTCCCTCGCCATATAGCGCATCAGATAGGATAGGGCGAAGTTTCTCAAACTCCTCCTCAATTCTTTTAATCTGAAGTTCCTTATTATCAGAGCTATATGAAGAAAGTCTCAATCGTACTCCGTTTATAGCATTGGGAAGGTATGCCAATTTCATATCTGAAGGGAGGGAATCTTCCCAGCTCTCTATCATTTTTGCCAAAGTAGACTCTGCGATACCAAATGTAGTGATGGTTTTATGGTATATATTTTCGAGTTTTTTGTATGATACAATGTCTTGATTTACAGATTCCAAAAGGGCAATTGCTTCAAATGGTACTCCAGGTAGAGAATATAGGATGGGAGAGTGGCTGTATTGCTCTTCAGAAAATCTGAAAACCATACAGGGGGCAGTTCCCAATTTGTTTACTATTACGTCGGCAGCAGATGGTACAAGAGCCTGATTTCTGTTTATATCGCTCAGTTCTATCCCTCTGGTGGACAATATCCTTTTGACCACCTCGAGTTGCTCCTCGTGCATAATGTAAGAGGAGCTGTTCGAAATCTCGTACAAACAGTGTTTTGTGATATCGTCTTTAGTGGGTCCTAATCCTCCTGTAACTATTACGATATCAAATCTTTGCAGTAATGAGTTAAGGGATTGCTTTATGTCCTCTTTGTCGTCTGAGATAGAGACCATTCTGGCCGATTTTACCCCTATTTTATTTAGTGAGCGGGCAATAGCTGAAGAATTGGTATCTACAATTTGACCAATGAGAATCTCGTCTCCAATGGTACAAATGGCTGCAGTTATCATTTTTTAGTGTTGGCTTTGATATGTTTAAGGATTCGTTTCACAAAACCGGGACCTTGGTAAATGAATCCGGAATAGATCTGAATTAGGGAAGCACCGGCTTGAAGCATCTGGTGTGCTTGCTCAGGAGTCATAATTCCACCTACACCAATAATAGGTAGTATTCCATTGGTTTTCTTATGGATATACTTGATTGTTTCAAGTGATCTTTCAAATAGTGGAGCACCACTCAGACCGCCATTTCCGATAGCTTCAATTTTATCTTTGGATGTCTTTAGACCCTCTCTTGAATTAGTTGTGTTGGTGGCAATTACTCCATCCAATCCTGAGATTAGAGCCAGGTCGATGATTTCGTCCAGATGTTCTTTCGAGATATCGGGAGAGATTTTCAAAAGGATAGGGCGGTATTCTTCGTAGTAGCGTCTTTGCTCAAGCAAGTGGTCAATAATGTTTGATAGAATGCTAATGTCCTGTAGCTTAGTGAGATCCTTAACATTTGGACACGAAACATTCAATGTGAAATAATCTACATAATCATATAGTAGAGAGAATGATTTTTCAAGATCTTTGTAAGCATCTTCGTTGGATGTGGTAGAGTTTTTCGACAAGTTACCACCTACGATGATGTTGGGATTGTGCTTCTGGAGTTGTTTTACAGTGTATTTTACACCTTTATTATTAATACCCATTCTGTTTACAATCGCTTTATCCTCTACGAGTCTGAAGCATCTTGGTCTTGGGTTACCAGGCTGTGGTTCAGGGGTTAATGAACCTATTTCAACAAATGAGAAGCCGAAATTTGCCAAATCATTGTAATGCTCTCCGTTCTTATCCAATCCCGCAGCTATACCAACAGGGTTTTTGAAGGTAAGTCCAAAAAGCTCTCTTTTAAGCACTCCTTTAGAGTCTTTTACGCAGTAAATGCTTCTTAATAAGGAGTTTGCAAAAGGAATGTATCTTAAAACGGTTAGAAGTTTGAAGATAATGTTATGTGCTGTTTCCGGAGTGAATAGAAATAGGAAAGGTCTTAAAATCTTGTACATTGCTCTATATATTAAAAATATGAGCAAAGATAGTTTAAAACTGCTATTTCAGCTTACTTATTGGGATAAAATTCCTGAAAACTTCCGTCAGAATAGAATAAGGTAATCCTGTTTATCTTCTTTTCTATGAATTTTACCTCTTTGTTCTCCTCTTGTTCTTCGGAAATTTCTGTCGGTTCGTCAAAATTTATCGAATATTGGGGAGAATTTTCCTCGTTCGGGAGATATTGTTCATTTTCTCCTGTTCTATAAATCTTACCTTTTCCCAATAACAGCCAATCTGGGTTGACATTGGGGAAGGCCTTGAGAAATCTCATTATAAAATCGTAGCTAGGCTTGTTGCGTGCGCCAAGGATATGAGAGATGCCGGAGCGCTGTAAACCGAGCATATCTGCCAACTTGGAAGGGGAGAGGTTTTCAACCTCGATAAATTGCTGAATTCTCCTATTCATAATTGTAAATACATTGAGTTACAAAAGTAGTAAATTTTTTGTTTACAAATATCAGTTGTCTGATATTAGTTTTTGTAGGATATGTTTCGATTTATGGAGCAAATATACTATGTAATACTTTAATATAAGTCGCAAAATAATTGATATATAGGTAAGTGTAACTCCTAAATAACATTGAAAATCATTGTTTTTTGGGTTAAAATCGTAACTGTGTATTCAATTTCTTTAATCAATGCTATAATCAAGACTATGTAAGACATTGTAATATAGGATAATATAAAGTTAGTAAAATGTCCATAAGAAAATCTAATTCCTTACCATTTAAGTATAGTTTAGAAATGTAGCAACCCTTGTAAACTGATTTAAAAATGTAGTCACTGAGTTGGTAGTGTTTGTAAATAACATTTGTAAACAATTTTCAAATTTGAGAGATTTTGACTTGAGAGATATATTGTATAGTTTTGCACGAGAAAGTGGCTTAAATCGCCTAAAAATGCGTTGTGATGTTTAGACCAAATATTGAAATTTCAGAATACACATATACACTTCCACAGGAAAGAATTGCTTCTTACCCTTTGGATAAAAGAGACTCTTCCAAACTCCTTATATATAATAAAGGTGTAATTTCTCAGGATTCGTTCTCTTCCCTACCGGGATTTCTCGAATCGTCATCGTTGCTTGTTTACAATAATACCAAGGTTGTTCCTGCTCGTTTACTGTTCAGACGTGAGACCGGAGCTTTTATCGAGATATTTTGTCTCGAGCCTGCTCAACCAAATGACTATAATATCTCTTTCCTTCAGACTAAGGAATGTTCCTGGAAGGTTATTGTAGGCAACAAGAAGAAGTGGAAAGGTGAGCCTATTTCTCTTTATGTTCCTGAAAATCAAAATGATGAAGTGGCAAAAATTGGTTTGAAAGCTACTTTGGTTTCTGATGATTCTGCGGAAATTGTAGTGAAATTTACTTGGGATTCCGGTGAGCCCTTTTCGAAAGTATTGGAGCTTTGTGGTAGAATACCTATTCCACCATACTTAAACAGAGATACGGAACTGATTGATACTGAGAGATATCAGACTTTATATGCTCAATACAGGGGTTCTGTTGCAGCCCCTACCGCCGGTTTGCATTTCACTGAAGAGGTTTTCAAAGAGTTGGATTCTAAAGGAATTGTAAGAGATAGCGTGTGTCTTCACGTGGGAGCCGGTACCTTTTTACCCGTCAAGTCTAAGAGCATCGCTGATCATCAGATGCATTCTGAGCAATTCTCGATTTCATTGAATACTTTAAATAATATATATCAAAGTATTGGTAGTAAGAATATTGTAGCAGTGGGAACAACAAGTGTGAGGACTCTTGAGTCTCTCTACTATTTGGGTGTTCAGTGTATAAAAGCCGGAATAAGTGAGTGGAATCCCTCTGCAGTGGAGCAATGGGATCCTTACAATAATGAATTGGAGATTTCACCCAAAGAGTCCCTTTCAGCACTGATTGAATATATGAAAGGTAAAGGTTTGCAGGAGTTGGTGACCAAGACCCGTATAATCATTGTTCCTTCGTACAAGTTTAAAATTGTCAATATGCTGGTTACAAACTTTCATCAACCCCAAAGTACTTTGTTGCTTCTGATAGCAGCTTTTATCGGGGATGACTGGAAAAAGGTTTATGACTATGCAATGAACAATGATTTCAGATTCCTCAGTTATGGAGATTCATCGCTTCTGATACCGTAATATGTTTTGAAAATCAAACGAAGTTGGTTAAATTTGTGAGATTAAAACAAGTAGTCAGATGAAGCGTATAAAAATAATTTTTGCTGTTCTGATTGTTCTTTTGATGGGATTTGTGGCTTTCGGCACTTTTACACACAAAAGAGCAGAAAAGGTAAATCAGTCTTCTTATTCGGTTTCCTCTGTGGTAAATACCATAAAGGTCATTTCTGAAAAGCCTCACTCTATCGAGCATCCTCAAGAAAGAGAGGAAGTTAGGCAATATCTCTATAATCGTTTGCTAACATTGGATTCTTCAGCAAGAATCTATCGTTATGACTCTGTCAAATCCAAATTTGGTGGACATTTTGATATAGGTAATGTTTATGCCTGCTTTAATCCTTCGGGAAAAGATTCGTCGCACTCATATATTCTGATGGTTGCCCATTTCGATTCCAGATATGTTCAGAATGTAAGGGGTAAGCAGGTTTATTCGTTTGGAGCAGCAGATGATGGATACGGAGTTTCCACAATTTTGGAGTGTGTGGAGAATGCTTTGGAGTACAGGGATTTGTGGCAAAATGGTGTGAAGGTGCTCTTTACCGATTCGGAAGAACACGATCTCGATGGTATGCGCAATGCATATCAGAATGAACCCGAAATTTTCGAGGGTGTAAATCTTATGATTAATATCGAGGCAAGAGGTGTCAAGGGTCCTGTATTGCTTTTTGAGACATCCAAGAATAACAATAGATTATTTGATTTTTACGCAGCAAATGCACAATATCCATATACCTATTCACTCACTTCTGTGGTGTATGGTTTTATGCCTAATTTCACCGACTTCACTATAGTCAGAGACGATATCCCCGGATATAATTTTTCTCTTCTTGACAATATAGATTACTATCATACAGACAAGGATAATTTCTCAAACATAAATACCAATGCTTTAGCCCATTATGGTGCTCAGATTCAGCCTTTGCTAAATGCTTATCTGACCTCCCCTGAATGTGCTTCCGAGGACTATTTCAGAGGTGATTCTGATGCAGTGGTATTCTCGATTCCGGGCTTGGGAACAAGGGTGTTTGAAAAGGGAGAGTATTATATTTTCAATGCCCTTGTGGTACTCCTTTTCTCCGTTGCATTTGCCCTTTATGTGAAGCTTGGCAGAGTCTCTTTAGCTGGTATAGGAAAAGAATTTCTTTTGGCTTTAAGAGGTGCTGTGGTATTTTGTGGAATAGGATTTTTGGTATCTTTTGTGGCAGCGAAGTTGGCAGGAGTTCCTTTTTCTCCTTTTGCAACCAAATATATCCCGGGAGATACCTTTATCAGTATTGTCACAATATTTTTGACATCACTGCTGTACATATTCTACTATCTTCAAAAAAGAAAAAACAGACCTTATTATAAATTTGAAGTTCTTTTTGGTACGCTGTTGCTGATGATTGTTCTTTCGGCAGTTTTGTTGTTTGCAATCGGAGAGAACTTCTTCATTTTATTGCCCGTGGGTGTGGCACTTGTGGCAATGATCCTTCATACAATGGTGTATCTCAACAATTTGTCAATTTTTGCTGTGGCAGTTGTGGAATTGTTGGCTATATCGTTTTTGTATAATCTTTTGACAGCCTTGACCATTGGATCTTTAGGGGTTATTATGTTCCTGGCATATTTTTATTTAGTATTGATGGTATCTCTTATTGAGTGCTATATGTTTCAAAAAAGGTAGAACAGATGGAAGCAAGAGAATTTGACAATATAAGACCATATAATGACGAGCAGACCAGAGAGGCTCTTAAAAGGATAGCTAATGCTCCTGAAATCAAGCAAGTGTGTGAATTTATGCACGGAAGCGGAATCAGTGAGGATGCGATGAGACAGTTGTTGTGCTCATTGAACGGTATAGACGATTTTCAGGTCAAAGTGATGGCGACTGTGGTGAGAATGGTTATTTCTAAAACAACCAAAGGAATCCTCACAACAGGAATTGAGAATCTCAAGAATGGTAAAAAACACATAATAGTTTCAAATCACAGGGATATAATGCTCGATCCTGCGATTATTCAGCTGATTTTGTTTGAAAACGGTATCTCCACAACTGAAATTGCTGTAGGTGACAATCTTATCTCAAGTCAGTTTATCGAGGATGTATTCCGCTCTAACCGAATGATTAAGGTTACCAGAGGCGGTACTCCCAGGGAAAAATATACTGCATCCAAACTGTTGTCCACATATTTGAGAAATTGTGTTGCATCGGACAGATGTTCTGCCTGGATTGCTCAAAGAAACGGCCGTTCTAAAGATGGCAAGGATATGACAGAGCAGGGTTTGCTCAAAATGTTTGAGATGAGTGGCAATGGCGATTTTGTGAATGATTTTGACCAATTGTCGATACTCCCTGTTTCTATCTCTTATCAGTTTGAGCCTTGTGACTTCTTGAAAGCAAGAGAGTTGTATATTACCCGCAGAGATGGTCAATATGCTAAGCAGCCCGGTGAGGATACTCAAAGCATTTTGATCGGTCTGATGCAGGATAAAGGGCTTGTATCGTTCGATTTTTCACCTGAGATATCTCGCGAAGAGATCGAAGAGTGTTCTAAATTGGATAAGAATGAGAAATTTGTTGCCCTTGCTGCCAAAATTGATGAAAGAATCAGGTCTCATTATAAATTGTTTGACAATAATTATATTGCTTGCGATTTGTTGAGTGGTACAGATGCTCACAGTGATAAATATACTCCCGAAGCTAAGGGGTATTTTATGACTTATATGGAAAAAGGACTTTCTGTGATTGTGCAGAAAGAGCCCGATATCAACTATGATGAGTTGAAGGAGATTTTCTTGAGCATTTATGCTAACTCTCTTTCTTGTCGTTAATGTAGATATCTAATTTAGGGTAAGGGAATGTCATTCCCTGTCTAATGAAATCTTCGTAAATCTGCTTGTTCATATCGAAGTACAGGCTCCAATAATTTTTCTTTTGGGTCCAGGCTCTTGCTGTGAGTTCTACGGAACTGTCTGCAAGTCTCGATATGGCAGCAAAGGGTTCTTCGGGTGTTTTTAATACCCGAGGGTCGCCATTCATATATTCGAGGAGGAGTTTCAACCCTTTGTCTATGTCGTCTTCATAAGAAACACTTATCTTCCATTCGACTCTTCTGGTTTCTGACATCGAGAAGTTTTGAATGGTGTTGTTAGGTATTGTGCCATTGGGCAGGAAGATGATTTTGTTGTCGGGGGTATGGATTTGTGTAGTGGTGATATTTATGGCATCAACGGTTCCTCCAATACCTGATGCTTCAATATAATCACCAACCTTGAAAGGCTTGAATAACAGAATCATAATACCACCTGCAAAATTTTGTAATGTGCCGCTCAGAGCCATACCTATGGCGAGTCCTCCGGCTGCCAGGATTGCAGCAAAAGTGCTGGTCGGAACCCCTAATATGCTTACGATGATTATGAATAGCAGCACACTCAGAGATATGTTTACGACACTGGCTATAAACGAACTCAGAGATGGTTCTATATTTCTGTTTGTAAAAATTATTCTAATGGTGTTTTTCAGTTTTTTAATCATCCATTTTCCTGCGAAGTAGAGGGCAATGGCTGCTATGACTTTCAGACCCCAAAGCACAAGGTAGTCGGTCACTAACCTGAAAATTTCCCCCGAGTCCATCTCGGACAGAGTCTCTATTTTTTCGCTGATTGCGATTCTCAAACTGTCGTTTTGCATCTTATTTTCGTTTATTTTGAGATATTTTCAAAATGTGAGCCAATTTTGCTTAAAAATTCGCCCAAAATCATTATATTTGCCTAATTATAAATTATTAAACAATTCTTTGATGAAAAAGGAAATATCTCTTGAACAGGCCGTTGCTATGGTTAAGGACGGTATGACTGTAATGATAGGTGGTTTTTTAGGTGTTGGTGCACCTATCCAAATCGTTGATGCTCTGGCAGAAAGCGGAGTTAAAGACCTCACAGTAATTTGTAATGATACTGCTTTTCCCGACAAATCTTTGGGTAAACTCATCGTCAATAAACAAATAAAGAAAGTAATCGTTTCCCACGTGGGTACAAACCCTGAAACCGGAAATCAGATGAATGCCGGTGAATTGGAAGTGGAATTCTCTCCTCAGGGAACATTGGCGGAAAGAGTAAGAGCCAAAGGTGCAGGACTAGGCGGTGTTCTTACCCCTACCGGACTTGGCACATTGGTTGCCGAAGGTAAAGAGATCATCAAAGTTGATGGTAAAGATTATTTGTTGGAAAAACCTCTTGGTGCAGATATCGCCCTTATCGGTGCTTCTATTGCCGATGAATGCGGAAACTTGGTTTACAAGGGAACTACTCAGAACTTCAATCCTATTATGGCTATGGCTGCTGATGTAGTTATCGTTGAAGCAGAGAAGGTTGTTCCTTGCGGAGAAATCTCTCCCGAACAAGTTCATACTCCTGGAATTTTTGTGAAATATATCTATAAAAAGAAATAACAATGGGTGCAAAATCAATTATTAGACTTAGAATGAGCAGCCACGACGCTCATTATGGTGGAAATTTGGTAGACGGAGCAAGAATGCTTCAACTTTTCGGTGACGTTGCTACCGAACTTTTGATTATCAATGATGGCGATGAAGGACTTTTCAAAGCTTATGACAATGTAGAGTTTATGGCTCCTGTATTTGCCGGAGACTATATTGAGGCTGAAGGTGAAATCGTTTCTCAAGGAAATACCTCACGCAAAATGGTATTTGAAGCGAGAAAAGTGATCGCTCCCCGTACTGATATTTCAGACTCTGCAGCTGATGTTCTTGCTGAACCTGTAGTGGTTTGCCGTGCAAGCGGTACTTGTGTTGTTCCCAAAAAATGTCAAAGAAATAACCAATAGCAGTTTAAGAGTATGGACAAATTGATTATCACCGCTGCTATTTGTGGTGCAGAGGTAACCAAAGAACAAAACCCTGCTGTTCCTTACACTGTCGAAGAGATCGTAAGAGAAGCCAAATCGGCTGTGGAAGCAGGAGCTGCTATCGTTCACCTTCACGTCAGAGAAGATGATGGTACTCCTACCCAAAACAGAGAACGCTTCAGAGAATGTATTGAAGCTATCTACAAAGAGTGTCCAGATGTAATCATTATCCCTTCAACAGGTGGTGCTGTAGGTATGACAGCTGACGAGCGTCTTCAACCTACCGAACTTTTCCCTGAAATGGCAACTTTGGATTGCGGTACCTGTAACTTCGGTGACGAGGTATTTGAAAATACAATGCCTATGATGAGGGACTTTGGAAAGAGAATGTTGGAAAACAACATCAAACCTGAGTATGAATGTTTCGAAATGGGTCACCTTGACACTATCTTGAATATGGCAAGAAAAGGTCAGGTTCCTGCTGCTCCTATGCAGTTCAACTTCGTATTGGGAGTTCCCGGCTGTACCCCTGCAACAGTTCAGAACCTATGCTGGTTGGTTAATTCAATTCCTGCAGGTTCTACCTGGACTGCTACCGGTATCGGTCGTCACGAATTTACCCTTGCTGCTGCAGCCATCGCTATGGGTGGTCACGTCAGAGTAGGTTTTGAAGATAACCTTTACATCGAAAGAGGTGTTCTTGCAAAATCTAACGGAGAACTTGTTGCAAAGGTTGTCCGTATGGCTAAAGAACTTGGCAGAGAGGTTGCTACATCGGCAGAAGCTCGCGAAATTTTATCATTGAAACCTAGAAAATAATAATATAAAACAGATATCAATTATGGCACAAAAGAAAGGAAACAAGTACGGAGTACATAGAGTGATTGAACCTAAAGGTGTTCTTCCTCAACCTGCAAACAAAATTGACAACAATATGGATGAAATCTACGATAACGAAATCCTTATTGATGTTCAGACTCTAAATATTGACTCAGCTTCTTTCACAGATATTTCAGCAAGAGCTAACCACGATCCTGAAAAGATTAAAGAAATTATGTTTGAAATCGTGGAAAAACAAGGTAAACACCGTAACCCTTGGACCGGTTCAGGTGGAATGCTTCTTGGTACAGTTGAGAAAATCGGGGACGCTCTTAAAGGCAAAATCGATCTTCAGGAAGGTGACAAAATCGCAACTTTGGTTTCATTGTCACTAACTCCTCTTCGCATTGACGAGATTTTGGAAATCCGCGCCGATGTTGACCAAGTAGATATTAAAGGTAAAGCTATCTTGTTCGAAAGCGGTATCTATGCTAAAATTCCTTCAGATCTTCCTGAAAAATTGGCTTTGTCAGCTCTTGACGTTGCAGGTGCTCCTGCTCAAACAGCTAAATTGGTTAAACCTGGTGACACAGTTCTTATCATCGGTGCCGGTGGAAAATCAGGTATGCTTTGCTGCTACGAAGCTAAAAAACGTGCTGGTGTAACCGGTAAAGTTATCGGTCTTTGCCATAGCGAAAGAAGTACAAAACGTATGCAAGAACTTGGTTTCTGCGACTATGTATTCTCAGCTGACGCTACCCAACCAGTTCCCGTTCTTGAGAAAATCGAAGAACTTACAGGTGGTCAAATGTGTGACGTTACCATCAACAACGTAAACATTCCTGACACTGAAATGACATCTATCCTTTGTACCAAAAATACCGGTTGCGTTTACTTCTTCTCAATGGCTACAAGCTTTACAAAAGCAGCTTTGGGTGCAGAAGGTGTTGGTAGCGACGTGACTATGATCGTTGGTAACGGTTACACCAAAGGACACGCTGAAATCACTCTTCAAGAGCTAAGAGAGTGTGAAGCGCTAAGAAAAATTTTCACAGAACTTTACGCGTAATTGATATGGCAAATACTTCAAGAAGACACATCTTGTTCCCTGAAGTTACCGATCAGCAATGGAACGACTGGAAGTGGCAAGTTAAAAACAGAATTGAGACACTTGACCAACTAAAGAAATATATCACTTTGACCCCTGAAGAAGAAGAAGGTGTTAAGAAAACCCTTTCTACTCTTCGTATGGCGATCACTCCTTATTATCTTTCTTTGATTGATCCTGAAAATCCCAATTGTCCTGTCAGAAAACAAGCAATTCCTACAGGAGCAGAAACTTACCAATCTGCTGCAGACCTTTTGGACCCTCTTCACGAAGATGAGGACTCTCCAACACCCGGTTTGACACACCGTTATCCTGACAGAGTGTTGATGCTTATCACCGATATGTGTTCAATGTACTGCCGTCACTGTACCAGAAGAAGATTTGCAGGTCAGAAAGATGACGAATCTCCTGCAGATAAAATTGAAAAATGTATCGAATATGTAGAGAGAACTCCTACCGTTCGTGACGTTCTTCTTTCAGGTGGTGATGCTTTGATGGTAAGCGATGAAAAATTGGAATACATCATTTCAAGACTAAGAGCAATTCCTCACGTAGAGATTATCAGAATCGGTAGCCGTACCCCTGTGGTATGTCCTCAAAGAATCACAGATGATCTTGTGAATATGCTTAAGAAATACCATCCTGTATGGCTTAACACACACTTTAACCATCCTAACGAGGTTACCGAAGAATCTGCTGCAGCTTGTGCAAAATTGGCTAACGCAGGTATTCCTCTTGGAAACCAGTCAGTATTGCTTCGCGGAGTAAATGATTGTGTGAACGTAATGAAACGCTTGGTTCACGCATTGGTTAAAATGAGAGTAAGACCTTATTATATATATCAATGTGACCTTTCTATGGGATTGGAACATTTCCGTACTCCTGTATCAAAAGGTATTGAGATTATCGAAGGTCTTCGCGGTCATACTTCAGGTTATGCTGTTCCTACCTTCGTAGTGGATGCTCCAGGTGGTGGTGGTAAAACCCCTGTAATGCCTCAATATGTTGTTTCACAATCTCCTGGTAAGGTAGTTTTGAGAAACTTCGAGGGTGTCATTACTACTTACACCGAACCTACTGAGTATCACAATGAATGTAATTGTGAAGATTGTCAGAAAAATGAAAAGGCAGAGGGTGTATCATCACTTCTAAAAGGTCAGAGAATGACTATCGAGCCTTCTTCATTGTGGCGTAAGGAGAGACATATCAAGAAATAATCAAGATGCCGTTTATTGCGGAGATACTAAAGCAAAAGAGTCTTGCTGTAGTAGGACTTGAAAAAAATTGTGGTAAGACGGAGTGTCTTAATTATATCCTGGAGAGGATACCTGCTGACAGTTGCAGGGCGTGTATTACCTCGATAGGTATCGATGGAGAGAGTATCGACCAGGTTACCAGGACCAAAAAGCCTGAGATTGTGCTTAAAGAAGGGAATTATTTTTCCACATCCGAGAGCCATTACCGATTGAGAAATCTTACAGCGGAGATAGTAGGCATTTCAAATGAAACCACTGCTTTAGGGAGAATTATTACCGCTCGTGTAGTATCCAGGGGAAAGGTGATTTTATCAGGACCCTCATCTACACAATCTCTGCGAAGATGGATGGATGAAACCGACCAGTTCGGCATCGATTTGACGATAATCGACGGTGCGCTGTCGAGAATTAGTAGTGCATCTCCCGCAGTAAGCAGTTCAATGATTCTTGCTACGGGGGCTGCTCTATCCTCAAATATGGCTACTCTGATAGCCAAAACCGCTTTTGCAGTGGATATGATACATCTCCCTTTGTACGATGAGTCAAAGAGTGACAATGAGACAAATGCTATAGAATTGTCTTCATTATCAGGAGAGTATAATATCAGCCCCGACTGCAGAAGAGTTTATGTTTCAGGGGCATTGACTGACAGACTTTTGAAAAAGTTGTTGCAGGAGAAAAATTTGGGAGAGATGGAAGTCGTGGTGAAAGATTTTACCAGAATTTTCATAACTCCACAAACTTACAATATGTGGGTAAGGTATGGGGGTAAATTGAGAGTTCAGATGCAGAGCAATTTATTGGCTGTTTGTGTCAATCCGCTCTCACCAAGCGGTTATGTTCTCGATTCCGATACCCTGTGTAGGGAGTTGTCTGCGAGGATTGCTCTCCCTGTTTATGATATAGTGAAGAATAAATATGAAATTTAGAGAGATAGTCGATTCGCCTTGTGGCTTGAGATATATGATTGAGACACTGCCACTTTCGAGTGGTTATGCGATGAGTTATCTTTTGGATAGTGAGCTCTCTGTAACCAAAGAAGATATTGAAAAGGGGTATCTTCAGTTGAAGAAATACCTCCCTCTTTGGGAAAATGAGAATTCAAGATATTTGTCTTCGCTGCAGCATAAACTTTATACTTTGAAGGATATCAACAGAACTATTCTTCGGGTGGAGCAAGGTGATCCTGTAGATGATATAGAGTTGTTTGAAATAAAACATTGTTTGATTTTGGCTTTGGATGCCGCAGAGTTATTGGGTAAGAGTGGGATAGAGGATTGTGGACTCGATGTGAACAAGATAGAGAAAGTTCTCGCTATTTTGGACCCCGATGGACACAAGATTGACTCCTTTTATATCTATGACTCTTATTCTGAAGAACTTTCGAGGGTCAGAAAGCAGATTTCGGTTACTCAGGATCCTGAAAAACTCTCTGAATTGAAGTTTTATGAACACGAGATTGAGAGAAATGTGAGGGAGACTTTGTGTAAGTTGCTTTCGCCTTGGGCTTATCTGATCAGAGACTCCTTGTGGTCCCTTGTAAATATCGATATTGATATTGCCAAAGGTGGCCAGATGAAAAAGTTGAATCTCATCATTCCTGAGATTGCTTCAGAGGGATGCGGTATATATAAAGGTATGTTCCACCCTTATGTTCAGAGTATTCTGGATAAAAGTGGTGCTGTTTTTACCCCTATCGATATTGAGTTGGACAGCAGACCGACTTTGATTATCGGTGCCAATATGGGGGGTAAGACAGTGGTTATGAAGATGTTGGCAATGACACAATATCTTATGGGAATGAGTATGGGAATTCCTGCTGAATATGCTTGTATTCCATTGAAAAAGAGGATTTTCTTTATTTCGGGAGATGCACAGAATCTTTCGACCGGACTATCTTCTTTTGCTGCTGAAATCAAAAGTATCGATCAGGTTATTGTCGCTTCTGAGGAGCATCCCGAAGATATCATTGCAATGATAGATGAGCCTGCCAGAAGTACAAATCCCGTCGAAGGGACAGCACTGGTGTTGTCCTTGATAAATGTATTGAAAAAAAGAGGTGTGTCATTGGTTATGACCACCCATTACAATATACAGTCTGAGGAGTGCTCAAAATACAGAGTCACCGGGCTGGAAAATGGAAAAATGAATTACAGACTTTGCAAAACAAGTGAAAATGAGGTTCCTCGTGAGGCGCTTGCAGTAGCTCAGTCGTTAAATATTTCCGCAGAATGGATTGCGGAAGCAAAAAAATTATTAACAGTATGAGTAAATTAGGATTAGATTCTAAAAAAATTGCCTATGCCAGGGAGTTGGCCGCTCAAATCGCAAAAAATGTTCAGGATTTTGCAGATGGCTATACTACTGTTGCTGTAGAAAGAACTTTGTGCCGCCTTTTGGGCATTGATGGAGTGGATGAAAATGGTGTTCCCCTCCCTAATGTTGTTGTAGATGAACTGAAAGCAAAAGGTGCTTTGGGTGAAGGAGTTATGTTTTATGTTGGTAACTGTATGGTGGCTACTGGTCTTACCCCACAACAGATTGCCGAAGAAATTGCCAAAGGTGCTTTGGATATCACTAAAGTGCAGGTGGCTTCCGAGCAGCAACGTAATGCTGCATTGGAAAGTGTCATCAATGCTTCAGTAGAGAGAATCCGTTCACGTAGAGCAAGAAGAGAGAATTATCTTTCTACAATTGGCGAAGGAACTAAGCCTTATCTATATGTAATCGTTGCAACCGGTAATATCTACGAAGATGTTGTTCAGGCAGAAGCTGCTGCCCGTCAGGGTGCTGATATCATTGCCGTTATCAGAACTACCGGACAATCTTTGTTGGACTATGTTCCTTATGGAGCAACCACTGAAGGTTTCGGTGGAACTTTTGCTACCCAGGAGAACTTCAGAATTATGCGTGAAGCTCTTGACAAAGTAGGTGAGGAAGTAGGTCGTTATATTCGCCTATGTAACTACTGTTCAGGACTTTGTATGCCTGAAATCGCTGTTATGGGTGCATTGGAAGGTCTAGATGTTATGTTGAACG
>JAZRBT010000105.1:0-1614 GCA_045635245.1 Candidatus Coprenecus sp. | reverse complement strand
GAAGGAAGATATGGCTCTGATGTGATGTCGAGAAACCTCAAGCAGCTAAAGCACGACAGAGACTCGATAGGGGCTCAATATGATTCGACAATTTTAAAACACGAAAAGGAAGTTGCATATAAAATCGGTCTGAACAAAGGGGAACATCTCGATACCACAAAGAACAAGAAGGTGAAGAATTTCTTTCCGTTGGATTCAGTTAAGGAATGGGAGGATTATTATCGTGAAAGAGAGGCTGTCGAGAAGGCAATTGCTGCTGCCCGCAAGGCGGTACAGACTATGCAGATATATGATAGAGAGGTGCTTCAGCATACTCACTATCTTCGTAGAATCGACCTTGAGTCGCTTCGTAAATATACCTTGTCCTTTGCTTGTTTCATTTTCTTCTTTATCGGTGCGCCATTGGGGGCAATTATCCGGAAAGGGGGATTGGGAACTCCTGTTATCGTCTCGGCGCTATTCTTTGTATTGTATTGGGTAGTGGATATTTCGGGTAAGAAACTTGCTCGTGACGGAGCGATATCTCCAGAACTCGGTGCATTTATTTCGACCATTGTGCTATTGCCTATCGGAGTTTTCCTAACTTGGAAATCGACCAAGGATTCGGCGATTTTCAATCTTGAGACATATTTGCTGCCGATTAAGAATTTCATTTCCAAAATCGGTCAAATCAATAATTTAAGAACAAAAAGAAAAGAAGAGAGAGTGATGAAAGTAAAAGATGAAAGAAGCAGAATCGTATTTATGGGAACCCCCGATTTTGCTGTAAATTCGTTGAAAGCCTTGATTGAAGGTGGATATAATGTGGTAGGTGCTGTAACTGTTCCCGACAAGAAGAGTGGTCGTGGACAGAAGATAAATTTCTCACCTCTCAAACAATATCTTATCTCGTTGTCGGAAGACGGAGAGACTCCTGCAATACCTTTGTTGCAGCCCGAGTCGATGAAAGACCCCCAATTCCTGGAAGAGTTGCGCTCTTTTGAGGCAGATATATTTGTAGTGGTGGCTTTCAGAATGTTGCCTAAAGCAGTGTGGGCAATGCCTCCAAAGGGTACATTCAATCTTCACGCTTCGCTTCTTCCTGCATATCGTGGTGCTGCCCCTATAAACTGGGCTATCATAAATGGTGAGAAGCAGACAGGTGTGACTACATTCTTGTTGGATGAGCATATCGATACAGGTGAAATTATCTTTACCGAGACAGTTGATATTGCCCGTGAAGACAATATCGGTACATTGCACGACAAACTTATGGAAGTGGGTGCAAGACTTGTATGTAAGACGGTAGATGTTTTGCAAAGTGGTAATGTGAAGACCATTCCTCAGACTCAAAGTGTAGATTCGGTACCCGAATATGCCCGTTATGCTCCAAAACTTACCCCTGCAACAGGAAAAATTGACTGGAATTCTCCTGCGGAACAGATATATAATCTTGTGAGAGGTCTCTCTCCAAGACCCGCTACCCATTCTACTTTGTGTTTCGATGAGCAAAGATGGGAAATGAAAATTTTTGCAGTGGAGGTGGTTGCCTCTGAAGAGTGTCAGGAGTATATCTCTTTACCTGTCGGAGCGGTTGTTTCTGACGGAAAATCGAAGATGTGGGTCCGTTGTGCA
>JAZRBT010000104.1:0-4054 GCA_045635245.1 Candidatus Coprenecus sp. | reverse complement strand
CGGATAGTTTGTTCTTTGTTTTTCAAATTTAAAAAATCATATTATGAAAAGGTTTATTTTATCGGTATTATTAGGTGTTTTTCTTTTGGGAGTTTTCTCCTGTGGTGTAGATGAACCCGCGGTTCCTGAATTGGAATCGATAGAGTTTACTAATTTGGATGGAAATCGTTTGGTTATGCATCCTAATCAGACTATTTATGTGAGATATGAGTTGGTTCCTGAGGAGTTGGATGATCTTGTTGAATTGACCTGGAGAAGCAGCAATAAGCAGGTAGTTTCTGTAGAAGATGGATATGTGACAGCTCATAGAGAGGGATCTGCTGAAATTACAGCCATCTATGGTAATGTTTCTGCTTCATTTGATGTGGAAGTTGTTCCCTGGGAGGTTGCCGATTTTACTATTCCCGAGTCTTTGGAAATCTCTGTAGGAGATGTTGTTCAGGTAGAGGTTACTAATATTCAGCCTGAGGATGCTCCCGTATCTGCAATTTCCTGGTCGGTATCGAGTACGACTTGTGCAGAATGTTATGTGGAAAATGATCAATTGTATCTGCAAGCTAAAAAGGAAGGTGCTGTCAAATTGTACGGACGTGCCGGAGATGTTTCCAAAAGTTGTGAAGTTACGATAGTGGAAAATATCCCCTTGGAGTCATTATCAGTTATTTTGGATTACGAGTCTATTTCAATAGGAGAAACTACTGTTGCTAGAGCTATTCTGGAGCCTTCTAATGCCACAGGTGTGGATATAGAATGGAGTTTCTCCCCTGAGGGAATTGTAAATGCGACAATTGATGAAGCTACAAACAGTGTGACATTGGAAGGGGTAGAGGTTGGAACTGTTACCATTACAGCCACCGATATAGAAGGAATTACTGCTCAAGCTACTTTGGAAGTTACTGAGCCTCGGGTGAGAAGCATTAGCGTCGCTATTGTCGATGGCTTTCAGTCATCTCAAGTTATGGTCGCATTGTCTCCAGATGGGTCTGTTTCGGAATATAATAAAACAGCTGCTATGACAGTTACTACAGAGCCGGCCGGATTGGAGAGTCAGCTTACTTGGGTCAGCAATAATGAGAGTGCTGCTGTCGTAGAGAATGGTGTTATCGTTTCAAAAGGTCACGGCTATGCCCAAATTAAGGCAGTGGCTCCCAATGGTGTGGAAAGTGATATTCTTTATGTGATGTCTTTAACCCAGTCTGGTGCGGATTGGAAGTGGACAGAAAATTATCAAGATTTCGAAGATCTGTCTGTATATACATCCCCTTCATCTGTTTATACTGCGGTAGGTTATATAAATATGGCTATGGTAGATTTTAATTTGAAACCTGTGGATGGTCGGGTAATGTCCTTTATTAGTTGGTTTAAAGTTAAGGGAATAGAAACTTCTACGGAGTTTGAACTTTCGCCGTATGCCGGGGAACAGTATGTGACAAATTTTATGATTACTACTCTAAGCCCAACTGCCGGCTCAGTAAAGGTTAATCCGCCATATGGTAATCCGGTCACTTTCAATGCAGAGTTTGGAGTCAAGTCATTCACCTTGATGGCTGTTTATGATGAGGACTATATTTATAAAACTGTAGCAAAAGATGGTACTATGACTTTGAGCTTGTCAGATTTTGATTGGGAAGTTTTTGAAATATTTCTTAACTCAAGAACCAGCTATACTGAGACACCATATCATGCAACCAAATTGACTTGGATGGAAGATTATACTGTTTCACCTAAGTTGGAATCTAATAGTGAATTGTATCTTCGTTTGGATGCATTTAAACCAGGAACTACTTATACCTTTACTTATACCCCTGACGATACCAGAGATTGGGGCAGTCCTTCATTCAAAATCAAAGTAGTGGAATAAGGGTATAGTCAAATAAATTCAGTCATAGGTCGGCTATTGAATTAGTCGGCCTATGTTTTTGTAAAATTCTTATATTTGTCATAAATGACAGAAATACTGACTGCGCTCATTGTGAAATATTAAAGTAAACTTTATATTTCATTCGCTTGTTTGTATATTTGTAAAGAGTAGTGAAAAAATCATAAAAACTATCAAATATGAAAAGAGTAATATTGCTAATTGCGAGTGTGTCGCTATTGTTATTAACTTTTTCTTGTAAAAAAGAGGAAGAGAAAAAAGAGTATTGGCAAGTTGTTGCAGAAGAAATAACTGCCGTAAGTGAAGAGACTGAGAGAGTTTTTTTTGAGGATATTACATCCTTGAATGAAGAATCTCCTAATTATGATGTAACAGCTGCTGTCGAGTTTGTGGAAGAGGTAGTGGAAGTTTACGATGGTATTGTATCGGGGACAATTATTTTGAATACCTCTACTGATGGAGATAATTGGGTGGAGTATGCATCCTGGACTCTTGTGATACCAGAGCCCGAGTACGAGTATGTGGATTTGGGTCTGAGCAGTGGTGTCAAGTGGGCTGTTCATAATATAGGAGCAGAATCTCCGGAAGAGGTGGGTGATTATTTTGCCTGGGGTGAGATATCTACCAAATCCGAATATACTTCTGCCAATTATTCATTTTATGGCCTCGAAATTTATGATATTTCCGGAAATCCTGAGTATGATGCTGCAACAGCCAATTGGGGACCTGAATGGCGTATGCCGACCCAAGCCGATTATGAGGAACTGCTTAGCGTATGTAATTGGGAGTGGTTTGAGAATAATGGAAATGGCTATTTTGTCGTGACGAGTGCCATCGGCAAGCAAATAACAATTCCTGCCGGAGGATATTTTGTTGATTCTGCAGCGACAGGTGCCGGTATAGCCGGTATGTATTGGACTTCAAATTGTGTTATAGATGCGACAGGTGACAAAGCAGTAAATGTTTTTCTAAGAAGTTTGTACCAATTGGTCAATCAGCAAGATAGATCCTTTGGTATGAATATCCGTCCTGTTAGAGATTAATCCTTTATCGGGTAAATGTCACTGTAGCCATAGAGAATGTCCTTTTATTACAAATGTCTTACAATAAAGAATGTTAAATTTGCTACAGTAAAAGTTGAAACATTAATCTAAAAAATACGAATATGAATCTGAATTTAAAATTTCAAGAGATTACCAATCTGTTGAGCAGATTGGCAAACATCGATGCATCAATCAAGTACATTGATCCTAAATCTATCGAGATTACTCACAATGCAGCAGAGGAAAGTCCTGTTCCTTCTTTCGTAGTAACCCTTAAATTTGAGTTTGTCGGAGAGAACGAGTTTAAGTTGTATTACGCTTGTGATGAAGAGATGGCTGCTCTTGTTGTAGGTCTTTTGGCAATGGCAAATATGCCAGGTATCAGTATCAATTCGGGCGAAAAGTATATTCACCTTGATTTGAACAAATTGGAAATGGCAGCACCATTTGTTGCTAATGCTGTTTTTGCAGATATTTCTTTCACAGAGGAAGATTTGACAATTGAAATTCCTGTAAGATAATTAATTGGAAGTAAGATATTATGAAGAAGATTTTCATTTTGTTGGCGAGTTTGTCGCTATTGGCATTTGCGGTTTCTTGTAAAAAAGATAAACCCGTAGAAACAAAAGAGTCGTGGAGAGTGGTAGTTGAGTCATTGACTTGTTATGATGCTGCTATAAAGGCATCTTTTGAAGAAGCAATAGCTGAAATTAACAGCTATTCGGCAACAATAGATGTTGATGAAGCTTTTGACCTTGTTGACGATGTTGCTGAGGCTTATGATGGTTATGTTAATTGTGAAATCATTCTGGAAATTTCTCAAGATGGTAAAACCTGGGAAGAGTATGATTCTTGGAGTCTTACAGCAAATGTAGAGCCTGAACAACCCGTTTTGATCTGGCGAGTAGTAGTAAGTGATATAACTTACAATGATGAGGAAGTATTGGCATCTTTCCAGGAGTATATTTCCTATATGAACGACAGTGTTGCAGATTGTACTGTGGAAGAGGCTGAAGAACAGATGGATATAATTGCGGCCTCATTCGATGGTTATATCGGTTGTCAGATTGTTATGGAAATTTCTGAGGATGAAGGAACTACTTGGAACGACTATGCTACCTGGACATTGACT
>JAZRBT010000103.1:0-18711 GCA_045635245.1 Candidatus Coprenecus sp. | reverse complement strand
AGGATGTCTCTATGAAATAATTTTTCAGACATTCTCCGTTTTTTAATTTCAGATGGGTGGCAATTGCCGATGCGACCACACCTGTCCCGCAGGATGGAGTTTCATATTCGACACCTCTTTCGTAGGTGCGGATTCTTATTTTTTCGGGTGTCTCTATCGATACAAAATCTACATTTATCCCATTCGGGGCAAATTGCTGGTCATATCTCCATTTTCTCCCAAGATTATAGACATCGAGCGAGCTGAGTTCTTTCGAGGAGAATAGCACAAGATGTGGACATCCTGTGTCAATGACATATCCTGTCGATTCAATATCCTCATTCTGAGGAATTTCTATAGTGCGAACCTCTTTTACATCATTGAGTGATACCCTGACGGTACTCATCCTGTCCTTAGTTTTCCATACCGAACCATAGTGGATTCCGTCTGGTGCTTCAAATTTGTATCTGCCACCGGAACCTTCGCCGACGGGCAGGTTGAGTCTGTTTGCCATATCGACTATGGCTCTTCCGCCATTTCCGCAAAACATTCCTCCCGAGCCGTCATTGTTGTAGAATCTCATTTTGAAGTCACAGGTACTGCTTTTCTCCATAATGATGATTCCGTCAGCACCAATCCCTTTTCTTCTGTCGCACAATCTTACAATACACTCTTTAGAAAGGGTGATGTATTTTTCCATTGAGGTTATAATCAGGAAGTCGTTTCCTGCAGCTTCGTATTTGTCGATAATCATTGTTTTCTGAAATTTTGTTCTATGTCCCTGGCAATTCTTTCGATTGACCCTTTTTCTCCCAAAAGGTCATTCATTCTGCTGTAGTCGTTCAGCATTTTGTCTCTATATTGGTCGTTCTCACATAGTTCCAATACCTCCTGCGCTATGTTTTCCGGGGTGCAATTCTCTTGCAGCAGTTCCTTGAAAATAGGTTTGCCGAGAATCATACTTGCAAGAGATATGCTCTCCAATTTGACGACAAGTTTTGCAATGAAATATGTGACAGGGTGCATTCCGTAGCACACTACCTGGGGAGTTTCAATTATTGCAGCCTCCAGTGATGCTGTTCCGGAGGAGATAATTGCCGCTTTTGCAGATTTCAGCACATTGTAGGTGTCATTCTGAATTACCTTTATGGGGCTGTCTCCGATATGCTGACGATAGTATGAAATATCCTGGGAAGGTGCTGCTGCCAGAAGAAACTGATATTTTTCTCCGTGACGAAGTCTTAGCAGTCGTACCACCTCCTTCATTCGTGGCAAAAGATATTCGATTTCCATTTTGCGGCTTCCTGCCAGCAGTGCGATTACTGGTTTCTCCTCCAAAGAGTGTTTTTTAAGGAATTCTGTTCTGTTGTAATCTGCCAGAGAGTCGGAGATATTATCTACAAGGGGATTTCCGAAATATCTTACATCCAGACCTTTGTCTTTGAAATAATTTACTTCAAACGGGAATATTATATAGGTAGTATCCACATATTTTTTGAGGAGTTTGATTCTTGAAGCCCCTCTTGCCCAAACCTTTGGAGGAATGTAGTAGATAACCTTGAAATTGTGCTTTTTGGCAAATTTGGCAATTTTAAGATTGAATCCGGGATAGTCTATGAGGATTACCACGTCGGGGGAGAATGAAAGAATATCCTCTTTGCAGAATTTCAGATTGTTTAAAATTCCTTTCAGTTTTCCCAGAACCTCCACCAGACCCATAACTGCATTCTCCTTATAATGTCTGACAAGGGTTCCGCCCGCTTTTTGCATAAGGTCGCCGCCCCAGCACCTGATCTGGCTGTCGGGGGAGTTTTTCAGAATCCCTTTTATCAAATTGGAGCCGTGCAAGTCTCCCGATGCCTCTCCGGCAATGATGTAATATTTCATACTGTTCGGCAGAATGTGATACTCTTAAATATTCCAACTTCCTGAGAGTCTTTCTATCTCAGAATATTCAGTATTGTCAATTTTATGAGGCACGATGGTGATGTATCCCTGTTTTACCAGTTTGTGGTCTCCGAGGTTTTCCACCTCTTCAAGATTGTGGAAATGGCCCGACATAATGAAGTGTTTTCCGTTTTCAGGGTCTTCTATAGTGTCAAATTCTTTCACCCACATACCTTTTCCTCTTCTTGCAAATTTTATTCCTGCAATTTTTTCTGCAGGCAAATCGGGGAAATTGACATTGAGATATACACCTTCCACAGGGGGATTCTCCAAGAAATTCTGAAGTATTGTATCTATATATTTTATAACACAACTGAAGTCGGGAGAAGTGCTGTGGGTATTGATTGAAAAACCTATTGAAGGGACTCCGTAGATGGTTCCTTCGATGCAGGCTCCGAGTGTTCCCGAGTAGAGTGATGCCACCGAACAGTTTGAACCGTGATTTATACCAGAGACGATTAGGTCAGGAATTCTCCCCGACAGACATTCGTTGATCCCTATTTTAATACAATCGACAGGAGTTCCTGTAAATGTGTATTTGGTCAATCCTTCTTCCTGGTAAACCTTGTTCAGAAATAATTTCTGACCCAGTGAAAGGGCTGCAGATTTTCCTGATTGGGGCAAAAGTGGAGCAACTACTGTGACTTCTCCATAATTTTTCATTATCTCTGCCAAAAGGTTGATTCCTTCAGCATTGATACTGTCATCGTTAGTGATTAAAATTTTTCTTGTCTTCTTCATATCAATAAAACTGAAACAAAGATACTTTATTTCTACTAAATTTTATATATTTGCATAACAATTAAAGTTCATAATCTTACTAGAATTAATTCGTTTAATTTAATATTTTTCACAATGACAAAGGTAAAAATTGGTATTAACGGTTTTGGCCGTATCGGACGTTTGGTTTTTAGAGCAGCACAAACACGTGATGACATTCAAGTTGTAGCAATCAATGACTTGATCGATGTAGAATATATGGCATATATGCTAAAATATGATACAGTTCACGGCAAATTCGATGGTACAGTAGAAGTTGTAGACGGTAAACTTGTTGTAAACGGAAATCCTATCCGTATCACCTCAGAAAGAAATCCTGAAGATCTTAAATGGGATGAAGCAGGTGCTGAATATGTAGTTGAGTCTACAGGTTTGTTCCTAACCAGAGAAAAAGCAGAAGCTCACCTTAGAGCAGGTGCGAAGAGAGTTATTATGTCAGCGCCCTCAAAAGACGACACTCCTATGTTCGTATTTGGTGTGAACAACAAAACTTACGCAGGTCAGGATATCGTTTCCAATGCTTCTTGTACTACCAACTGTCTTGCTCCTATCGTGAAAGTTCTTAACGAAAACTTCGGTCTAGTAGAAGGTCTTATGACTACTGTTCACGCTGCTACAGCAACCCAAAAAACAGTTGACGGTCCTTCAGTAAAAGACTGGAGAGGTGGTCGTGCTGTTATCGGCAATATTATCCCTTCATCAACCGGTGCTGCTAAAGCTGTAGGTGTGGTTATCCCTGAAATGAAAGGTAAACTTACCGGTATGTCATTCCGTGTTCCTACCGCTGACGTTTCTGTTGTTGACTTCACTTGCCGTCTTGAAAAACCTTGTACATACGAGGATATCAAAGCTGCAATGAAAAAAGCTTCAGAAGGTGAATTGAAAGGTATTCTTGGATATACTGAAGATGCAGTGGTTTCTTCAGACTTCCTACACGATTCACGCACATCTATCTTCGATGCTAACGCAGGTATCCAATTGAACGAAAACTTCGTGAAAGTTGTTTCTTGGTACGACAACGAGTGGGGTTATTCAAACAAAGTTCTTGAAATGATCAAATATATGAGCACTGTTAAATAGTCTCATTTATTACCTATATTATAAAAGGGTATCCGAAATTTTCGGGTACCCTTTTTTTGGATATATCTTTGGCGGGAATCTCATTTATTGATTATATTTGCATTTTATGGGTATTATGAAAAGGCTTTATTTCGGAATACGGACCAAAATAATTTCGGCATCGATTGTCATTATGTCGGTGCTGCTCCTCTCAGGAGTTATAGCATTCTTTGAATTCGGAAGGATGAGCCGTGATATATCTTCTGTAATCTCAGACAATATAAAATGTGTGAATATAAGTCGCAATATGTTGAGTATCTGCGATGCCTACCAATCGGAAATTTTCCAGCAAATCAGTGACGAGAGCCGGATTCATCCTGAACTGATATCTTTGGATCCATTTGAAGATGACCTGAAGGCGATTACTTCGAAACTTACCCGTAAAGACGAATTTGAACTTGTCGATTCTGTAAGATATGCCTACTCGGCTTATATGCAGGTGGCTTTGGATCTTTAGAAAGTCTGGAGCTATCCTCAGGAGATCAGAAATGACTGGTTTTTTAATAAACTGAAGGTCGTTTTCGACAAATTCAGACACTATCTCCAAATGATGGCTGACGGTTCGCAATTGGCTCTTACAGACAATTACAATACAATGAATGATAGTTATTACCGTTCTATTATGCCGAGTGTGGTGGCTATTGGTGCAGGTATTGTGATGGTCATTCTCTTTATCTACTTTTTGAATCTGTATTTTGTCCGCCCTATCCTGAAAATGACCAAGGGACTAAGGGATTATAAGGAATACAACAAGACTTATAATGTCACTTTCGACCACGGAGGAGACCAGATTCAGGAGATGAATTCACTGATAACAGATCTTCTGGAAGAGAATAAATTTTTGAAGAAAAATGAACATTAAACTTATCGCAAGATATATCGGTGTGGCATTGTTGTTCAATGCTGTATTTATGTTCATATCCGTTATTGTTTCAATGCTTAACGGGTTTGATTCTTCATTCTCTCCATTGTTGCTCAGTTTTCTGATAACCACTACAGTGGGATGCTTCCCTCTGATTTTCGTGAGAAATAAAGAAGAGGTTGGGCTCAAGGAAGGTTATGCCATTACTTTTTTTTCGTGGCTGTTGAGTTTTGTTTTCGGGATGTTGCCCTATGTGTTGTGGGGAGATCCCTTCACTCTGCCCAATGCCTGGTTTGAGTCGGTTTCGGGATATACCACTACCGGTTCGACCATTCTTTCTGATATAGAGGCTCTTCCCAAAGGACTCCTTTTCTGGAGATTTTCGACTCACTATATCGGTGGTATCGGAGTAATGATTTTTATGCTGATGGTTCTTCCGGCTGTCAGTGCATTTACCCTCAGGAAGATAGAGATATCAACTCTCTCAAAAGAAAATTACAAATACAAGACCAAGCAAACATTGAAGGTTATCTCTTCGATGTATATCGGTATAACAGCTCTGTCATTTATATCGCTGGTTTTGGCAGGTATGCCTCTTTTTGATGCTTTGGGACATTCAATGACAATTGTGGCAACAGGTGGTTTCAGTAACAGAAATCTCTCTATTGCAGCCTATGATTCACACGCAATAGAGATAGTTGCGACGGTTTTTCTGTATATATCGTCTCTCCATTTCGGTCTGATGTATGCTTTTATCGTGAAAAGGAGTATGGGGCTGGTAAAATCCCCGGTTTTCAGGTATTATACATTGCTGATTATAATCCTCTCTTTGTTGATAGCATTGAATCTTGTTACATCGGGAACAGTCTCTTCGTGGAATGAGGCATTGATAGATTCTTCATTCCAGGTCGTTTCGGTTATCACTACGACGGGACTGGCTTCCGTAGATACCAATGTATGGCCACTTTTCTCGATAATGCTGCTCGTGCTGGCAATGAATCACGGAGCGTGCTCCGGCTCTACTACCGGGGGATTGAAAGCTGACAGAATATGGATTTTCTTTTATGCCCTTAAAAGGCAGCTAATAAAGCAGTTACATCCTAATGCAGTGGTACCTGTCAAGATTGGGAACAATATGATCAATTCACAGATGGTTATATCCTCTTTGATATATATTGTGACCTATGTTATTGTAGCTTTTATAGGGGCTATTATCCTTTCATTGCTCGGCGTGGAACTTGTGGAAGCCCTTTCCGGCTCATTTGCCTCAATATCCAATATGGGACCGGGTTTCGGGGAGTGTGGCTCTTTTGGCAACTTCTCAGAGTTCCCTTCATTGGCTAAGTTTGTCTTGACATTGGAGATGTTTTTGGGTCGTCTTGAAATATATGTGGTGTTGGTGATTTTCCAATTATTCAAGAAATAACGGATTATGGGGCTTGCAGATTTTCTGAGGGATAAAATTGTTTCCAATTTCAAATATGAACCTACTGATTGTCAGAAAACTCTTTTTGACAAAATAGCTCCGTTTATTGCCGGTAATTCCGAAGGGGATATTTTTATTGTGAACGGTTATGCCGGAACAGGTAAAACAGAGGCAATAGGTGCTGTCGTAAGGACTTTGAAGGAGTTTAATCTGAAATTCAGGCTGATGGCTCCTACAGGGAGAGCTGCAAAGGTTCTCTCGGGCTATACTTCCCAAAGGACATCGACTATCCATAAGCAGATTTACCGCCAGAAATCAATGGAAAATGGGGTGGGGCAGTTCTCTATCGACTTCAATAAGGAGAATGATACAATTTATATTGTAGATGAGGCTTCGCTTATTACCATCGACTCCTCTTCGAGCGCTTTCGGAAGTGGCAATCTTTTGGATGATCTGATTTCGTATATAAGAAATGGTGCAGACAACAAACTGATTCTTATTGGGGACAATGCGCAGCTTCCCCCTATATCTCTCGACAGAAGTCCCGCTTTGGATATCCCCTATATGGAGGGATATGGCCCTGTGGAGTGGGTATCTATGAAAAGTGTGGTCCGTCAGGGGATGGAGTCGGGCATTTTATATAATGCGACCCTTTTGAGAAAGGCAATTGCTCTGGAAGAGACTTCCCAATTTCCGAAGCTGCAGGTAAAAGGATATAGTGATGTGGAGAGCATCAGTGGTGGGGAACTTATTGAGGCTCTGGAAGATGCTATTTCCCGTTATGGGATAGAGGAAACTATTGTGCTGTGCCGTTCAAACAAACGGGCAAACAGATATAATGAAGGAATCAGGGCAAAGATTCTCTCTCGGGAGGAAAGACTTGTCAGAGGGGACAGGCTTATGGTGGTAAAGAACTGTTATCAGTTTCTGGAGGAGGTGAAGGAGATAGATTTTATTGCCAACGGAGATATTGCAGAACTTATAAAAATCAGCAATTATGAGGAGCGTTACGGTCTCCGTTTTGCTCAGGCACGCCTCTCTTTTCCCGACTACGACGATATAGAGATTTCGGCAAAAATTATTCTGGATACACTCGAATCAGAGAGTGCTTCTCTTACCGCAGAGCAGCAGAGAGCCCTTTATGAAGGGGTTTATGCCGATTATGACCATATAAAGACCAAAAAGAAGAGAAATAATGCTGTCCGGGAGGATAAGTTTTATAATGCGCTGCAAATAAAATACTCTTCTGCCATCACTTGTCATAAGTCACAGGGTGGCCAGTGGAAATGTGTATTTATCGACAACGCCTTCTGGCAGGATGAAATCTCACTGGATGAACTCAAATGGTTGTACACCGCTTTGACCCGTGCAGTGGAAAAAGTTTATTTGGTGAACTTCAACAAATTATTCTTTGAATAAACGGCGATAGATTATTATAACTTTGCTTTTGTCGGAAAGGGTTGTGAAAAGCCATTTAATCTCTTTGCTTTCAGAACATTTGACCATCTTTTTCAACTCTTCAGTCTTGACAGGGAAATTCCTTGCCATTATCGAACATTCGGGATATTTCTCAACAACTGTCCTGATGTTTTTCTTGCTGAAAGGGATAACCTCGAGAATCTCTCCCTCTTTGCCGGGAAAGTTCTCCACAGGGGCAGAACTGATGTAAAAATGGGTATCCCGGGAGAGTTTTTTCACCCCAAAACATTGCGAGGGATATTTGAATGCACCACCTTTGAGGATAGAGGAGTTGGGCTCGTAAATATATCCTGTAATGGTTTGTGGATCGGAAAATGTGACCGCAGATATCTTCTCCTGTTCCCTAGTGAAAGTGAATGAGATGTCGTATCGGAGATCTGTGGCAATAATGGATGTGGTGCCGCTAAAGCCCCGCTCCATAATCACCAGCAACTCTTTACATTCGTTGTTTACCGAGATGATATCTATAATTTTGGCCTGGGGCAATTGTTCCAAAAGTGTGGCAATATCTGCCATTGGAGAAAGTTTTACCACTACAGTGGGGGAAATTTCCAAAAGAAGTTCTTTTATTTTTGTCAAATCGGGCTCACAATCCTCAAGGGAAAATACCCTTTCCCCTTTTTTTCCTCTGCGTGCGGGATCGAGATAGACTACATCGTATTTGTCCTTTTCGATTTCAGATAGAAACTCAGGGGTGGTTTCATTGCAGAATGTACGGATATTGTTTTGTCCCAACTCTTTGAAATTGTGTGCGGCAATATCTACAAGTTCACTGTTCCTCTCAAAATAGTCGAGAGAGGAGGCTTTGCAGCTGATGAAATAAGAGTCAATGCCGAGACCTCCGGTGAAGTCTGCAACCTTTGCCCCTTGTGGGATATATTTCTGTTTGTGCAAGGCAGTGGTTTGGGAACTGCATTGTTCCAAAGGGAGGTGGCTAGGATAGAGCAGTGAAGGGCAAAGATACCATTGTGGAACTTTCTCTTTTATGGTTTTTCGTCCCTCAATGCACCTGACGGCAGTATGTATATCTATCTGTGGATATTTGTTTTTGCCCAAAAGTAGGGCAGATGTATCCCCTCCGTCATTTTTTTTGATAAAATCTATTAAAATCTGCTCCATCTGTTTCGTTTTCAATGCAAAGTTAAGTATTTTTGTAGAAACAATATAACTTAGAAACAATATGGACTACAGAGAAGTTGCTTTACAGTGGACAAGTAGTGAGTATGACATCGAGACACGCTCCAAAGTCAATGCAATGCTACACGGTGATGAAAAACTATTGGAAGACGCATTTTACAAGAATCTTGAATTCGGTACAGGTGGTCTTCGCGGAATTATGGGTGTAGGTACCAACAGAATGAACAAATATACTGTTGGAATGGCTACACAAGGTTTCGCAAATTACATTAAGAAAGCATTTCCATCAGAAGAAATCAAGGTGGCAATTGCTTACGATTCCCGCAACAACAGTAAGGAGTTTGCAAAAATTACAGCAGAGGTATTTGCTGCAAACGAATTCAAAGTTTACCTTTTCGAAAATATCAGACCTACTCCCGAGTTGAGTTTTGCAATCCGTCATTATGGCTGCCACGCCGGTGTGATGGTTACAGCTTCTCACAATCCTAAAGAGTATAATGGTTATAAAGCATATTGGCAGGATGGTGCCCAATTGACATCTCCTCACGATACAAATGTGATCGAAGAGGTGCTTAAAATTGAGAATCCTTCAATGGTTAAATTCGGTGATGGCTCACCTTATAATATCAAATTGATTGGTGCTGAGACAGATAAAGTATACCTTGATTCAATCCTGTCATTGATGCTTTCACCCGAGTCTGTGGCAAGACATAACGATATGAAAATCGTTTACACTCCTTTGCACGGAACCGGTGTAAGACTTGTCCCTGCGGCATTGGAACGTCTTGGTTTCAAAAATGTTTACTCAGTAGCAGAACAGGCGATCAGTGACGGTAATTTCCCTACAGTGGAATCTCCTAATCCCGAAGAGCCTTCAGCATTGAAACTTGCTGTGGAACTTGCTGAGAACAAAGGTGCTGACATTGTTATGGCTACTGACCCTGATGCAGACAGAGTAGGTATTGCAGTTAGGGACAATGAAGGCAAAATGATTCTTCTGAACGGTAACCAGACCGCTTCATTGCTTACATATTACATTTTGACAAAATGGAATGAAGCAGGAAGATTGGGAGATAATACATATTGTGTGAAAACAATCGTTACCACCGAGCTTATGACTGCCATTGCAAATAAATTCGGTATTCAGATGTATGATGTATTGACCGGATTCAAATATATTGCTGAGATTGTAAGAAATAACGAAGGCAAGAGAGTATTCATCTGTGGTGGAGAAGAGAGCTACGGTTTCAATATCGGCGAGTTTGTAAGAGATAAAGATGCAGTGATTACCTGTTCATTTGTGGCAGAATGTGCCGCTTGGGCTGCTGATCAGGGATTGACTTTGTACGGTTTGTTGCAGAAAATTTATTCTGAATTCGGACTATATAAAGAGAGACTTGTGTCATTGACCAAGAAAGGTATCGATGGAAATGAGCAGATTGCTGCCATTATGAAGAAATACAGAGAGACTCCCCCTGCAAAATTGGGTGGTTCTGATGTGGTGAAGGTAATAGATTACTCAAAACCTGAATTGACAGGTCTTCCTAAGTCAAATGTATTGAGATTCTTCTCTGAAGATGGTTCAGTGGTTACAATTCGTCCTTCGGGAACAGAACCCAAGATCAAATTCTACTTCGGAGCCAAAGGAGAGAATGCAGACAAGACCCTCGATTTACTTGTCAGAGAATTTTCCGAATAGAGCAATTGCGATATTAAGGATTATATAGAATCCGAAAATAAATGAGATTATACCTGTCCAGTGTATGTTCAAAAGATAAATGACTGCGCTGACAGGTATAATTATTAATATAAAGGTGTATCTCAAACGGTTTGCTGACCATTTCAAAGATTTCATTTTCATTGAGAACATAGGAATCTCGCTGACAAGGAGAATTCCCAATAATACTGAAAGGATAGGGATGAGATATCCACCTGATACGAATGAATTTGCGTAGAATGGATAATGGTCTATCAATGCTATGGACGAACTGACAAACAGTGCGTTGGCAGGGACAGGAAGACCGAGGAAGTTCTCAGTCTGACGGGTGTCAAGATTGAATTTTGCAAGTCTTACTGCAGATAGGGCAGCCATTACCATAATTATGAAACAACTGTAAACAGGTACATTCGGAAACCCGTTCAGATAGTTGAAAGCAATAAGGGAAGGAGCTACTCCGAAGCTGACAATATCAGCCAGAGAGTCGAGCTCCTTACCTATATCGGAATATGCATTCAGAACTCTCGCAGCCAATCCGTCCAAAAAGTCAAAAATTGCAGCTATTATAATTGCAATCAGGGCATAGTCAAATTGTTCGTTGAATGAACAAACTATGGCAATACAACCTGAAATAAGATTCAGACAGGTTATGGTATTTGGAATTTGTTTGGCGAGGTTCATTGTGCAGTATTTTAAAGTCCTAATTTCTTTTTGATATCTTTAGGTAGTGCTTTCTTGTTTACCACGATGCTTACAGTCTTTGCTTTTACATATTTTTCAGACATATAGTGGTAACCTTTGAAAGGACCCGATTCGCCCCAGGAATTTTTTGTGGTATAGTATTTTGTACCGTTTTGGTCTTTTGCAATACCTACAATATGTTCAAGGTGGTCATCGGTGGTAACGAAGTTTTCAAACCATTTCTGACGAAGCTCGGGAGTAATCTCTTCAATCTCAGCAATAATGCTCTCAGAAGCCATAATTGCCTTTTTGTCAAGACTTGCATTCGCGGGGATAACTGCCACTCCGTGAGGATTGAAAACATATCCGCTTTCACTTACATCACCGTCCCAGTTTACTGTATAACCATTTTCCAAGGCGTGGTCAATAACTCTCATAAAATCGTCCAAAGGAAGATTGTAAAGAAGTTCGTGATCCCAGTTGTCGGGAATTTCCAATGGAACCAACTGGTAGTAAGGATGATGAGTGAAAGAGGTGATTTCGATGTAATCATCGATATTGATTCCCAAGAAATCTCTGAATGATTCAGGAGTGTATTCTTTGCCTTCGAAAGTGAAGGTTTCGGGAAGTTTGCCCATATAGATGTCAAAGAGGGCATCCTGAAGTTCAAAGTACTCTTCAGAGCGGTTTTTAACATCTACTGATGCTTTGGCAATCGCTCCGATATATTTTGTGAATTCGGTAAGATGGTCAGGAAGTTCTGAATCATAATTGATTCCGGAGTATGCCTGTTGAGGAACAATACCGTGGTCCTTAATTTGTTTCAGAGCCATATGTGTAATGCTTCCTTCTCCGATATTACCTTTTCCTCTTCTGAGGTAGTTGTCATTGAGTCTGTCGTAGTAATTGTGTCTTACAACGAACAATTCTGACAAATCCCATTCTCCTTTACCTGCTTTGAGCAATTCAGACTCAAGGAAAGAAACTGTGGAGAAACACCAGCAAGTACCCGATTTATTTTGGTCTTTTACCGATGTGGCAGGATTTCTTACGATATCAGTGAACTGATAAACAGTTGCTTTATCGTTTTGCTCCTGAGCTGCCGCCTGTGTGGCAGCAACTCCAAGGAACAAAAGAGATATAGAAAATACTGATGTTAGTATTTTATTCATTACCAATTGATTTTAGCGCTGATTTCAGCAGGGATAGCATTTCTGTTAACCATAATATCCATAGTTTTGTATCTTACGAAAGCTTCAGATACATACCAGATACCATCATAGTCACCGGTGATACCCCAAGAGTTTTTAACCATATAGTATTTTTTACCATTTTGGTCTTTTGCAATACCGAAGATTTGCATACCGTGGTCATCAGTTGTAGTGTAGTTGTCATAACCTTGCTGACGCATTTCTACAGTGATATCCAATTCAGGACAAGGAGCAACGAATGCGATTTCTTCAGGTCTGCTTGAAGGAGCTGCACCTACCCAACGAGCCTGGTCAGAACCAACTTCTTGTTGTTTAGCGATAAGTTGGTCATAGTCAGGAACAAGACCAAGACCTTTTCTGTTGAAACCTTTTTCGGAAACGTCTGAAGCCCAAGCTACAGTGTAACCGTTCATAATAGCGTTGTCAATGATAGCGATAAGTTCATCCAAAGGAAGGTTGTATGCTTTTTCCCAAACCCAGTTGTCAGGAACTGTAATGATGGTTTCTTCATAATATGGCTCGTGTGTCCAAGAGCAAAGGTCTACATATTCGTTCAAATCAAGACCGAAAGATTCCATATATGATTTAGGGGTGTATTCAACTCCTTCAACAACAAAGTTTTCAGGACGTTCGCCAAGATAAGCATCAAGAATACCCATCAAACCGTTTCTCCAAGCGGTAGAAAGCTGGCGGTTAGGATTTTTAACGACAGCGTCAACATAACCTCTAAGAACAGCGTCCATTTCACCGTGTCTGTGAAGTTCTGTACCGTAGTTAAGACCGGTCATTTCGCTATCTGGAACAGCACCATATTTTTTCAATATTTGAAGAACATTTCCGAATGAACTTCCTGCGTGGAAACTCATAATACCGTGAAGTCTTACAAATTTGTCAGCTCTGTCCTGGTAAGCGTGGCTTACTACGAACATTTCAGAAAGATCCACTTCAGGACCACCTTTTCTAAGGATCTCTGATTCAAAGAATGAGATAGCAGAGAATGCCCAACAAGTACCGCTGCTTGCCTGATTTTTTACAGAAGTGATAGGGTTTGCTTTAACTGTTTCAAAAACATAACCTTCAGGTTTTGCTTCTTTTTGTTTTTTCTTCGCTGCGAATGCAGGAGTTATCGCACACATAAGGGCGATAATGGTTGCTACTTTGTTGATTTTCATATAATTATAAATTTGTTAATGTGTTTTGACTTGCGCTATTGACCTCAAATTAATCTTAATCCTACAAATATAGTCAAAAATATAAAGAAAAGATAATTTTTCTTATTGCAAAAACTGTGCTGACACAATGGCATAATGTGCAGAGTGGCAAATATTTTGAGATGATACCGGTAAAGGAGAAACTAAATATGAATTACAACGAAAACAACAACAACAAAGAGTTTCTCAATCGTTACGCTATCAATCTAAATGATAGAGCAAAGGAAGGGAAGCTCGATCCTGTCATCGGTAGAGATGAACAGATCAGAAGGGTACTACAGATTTTAAGTCGTAGAACAAAGAACAACCCCATATTGGTCGGTGAACCGGGAGTCGGCAAGACCGCAATATCGGAGGGTATAGCAGAAAGAATAATCAATCAGGATGTCCCTGAAAACTTGAAAACCAAGCAGATATATTCATTGGATATGGGTTCGCTCATTGCCGGTGCAAAATATCAGGGAGAATTTGAGGAGAGACTCAAAGGGGTGGTCAATGCAGTCATAGAGAGTCAGGGTGAGATTATATTGTTTATTGACGAGATTCACACACTTGTAGGGGCAGGCAGAAGTGGTGGTGCAATGGATGCTGCAAATATTCTCAAACCGGCACTTGCAAGGGGAGAATTGAGGGCAATCGGATCTACCACATTGGATGAATACCGCAAATATTTTGAAGAGGATAAAGCTCTAGAGCGCCGTTTCCAGATGGTATTGGTGGATGAGCCCACTCCCGCAGAATCGATTTCGATTTTGAGAGGTTTGAAAGAGAAATATGAAAACCACCACAGGGTGCGCATTGATGACGATGCAATTATTGCTGCTGTCGAACTCTCTCACAGATACATAACCAACCGATTTTTGCCCGATAAAGCGATTGACCTTATCGACGAGGCTGCCTCTAAACTCCGTCTGGAGATGAACTCAGTTCCAGAGCCGATAGATGAGTTGAATCGTAAAATCAGACAACTTGAAATTGAGCGCGAGGCTATCAGAAGAGAGGGTCGTTCGACCAAACTTGAAGATATTCAGGAATCACTCAAAGAGGCTCAGAAAGAATTGGATGAACTCAATAAGAAGTGGAAAGTGGAGAAAGAACTTCTGATGAAAATTTCTCAAAAAAGAGAGGATATCGAGAAGTTCAAATTCCAGGCAGAGGATGCAGAAAGGAGAGGGGATTATGGTAAGGTTGCCGAACTGAGATATGGTAAAATTGCTTCTGCTCAGAAAGAGATTGAAGAACTTACAGCTCAGAAAGAGTCCAATCCGGATCCGATGATCAATGAATCGGTAGTTCCTGAAGATATTGCTGAGATTGTGGCAAAATGGACAGGTATTCCGGTTAAAAGAATGTTGGAAAGTGAGAAGATCAAACTTCTGAATATGGAACAAATGCTTCATCAGAGGGTAGTGGGTCAGGACGAGGCTGTAAGGGCTGTAAGTGATGCAGTCAGACGCTCTCGGGCAGGGTTGCAGAATGAAAAACGCCCTATCGGTTCTTTTATGTTCCTGGGAACTACCGGTGTCGGTAAGACTGAACTTGCAAAGGCCCTTGCCGAGCAACTTTTCAACGATGAGAATATGATGACCCGTATCGATATGAGTGAATATCAGGAGCGTCACAGCGTTTCCAGACTGGTGGGAGCTCCTCCGGGTTATGTGGGATATGATGAGGGAGGACAACTCACTGAGGCAGTGAGGAGAAAGCCTTATTCAGTGGTGCTGCTCGACGAGATAGAAAAGGCACATCCCGATGTCTTTAACCTGTTGCTGCAGGTACTCGATGACGGAAGATTGACAGACAATAAAGGCAGGACTGTCGATTTCAAGAATACTATATTGATTATGACCTCAAATCTCGGAGCGGAGGTGGTTCAGAACTATATGCAGGGACTCGAGGGGCTGGACGACAAAGAGCAAAGACTTGAAGTGATAGAGAATTGCCGCAGGGCAGTGACCGATATCCTCAAACAGAGTCTCAGACCAGAATTTATAAATCGTATTGACGACATTATAATGTTCGAGCCTCTGACCAAAAAAGATATTATAGGTATTCTGAATATGCAGTTGGGAGAGCTTCGCAAGAAGATGTCCGAGAGTGGTATTCTCCTCGAATTTACCCCCGACTTCATAAACTATATCTCAGACAAAGGTTACAATCCTGCATACGGAGCACGTCCCATAAAGAGGATTCTTCAAAGGGAACTTGTCAATATGTTGGCTACAGCCCTTATTGAAGGTTCCATCACAAAGGAGAAAACTGTGATTGTGGATGCTGCAGGTGGCAAAATTGTACTTAAATAAGAATTCTTCGGGAAGAGGGCCAAAGGTTATTGGTGCGATTGCCTAAATTCTTGATTATTCCAAGTGGTATATTGTTGTATGTAAGTACAATATAGCCTTTAGGGGCATCGCTCATAACCAACGGCTGTTTCCTTAGAAAAGCCAAAGCCTGATCGGGTGTTATCTCTATTTGAGGGATGACACCTTTTTTATATGCTCTGTTTTGAATAAGATCTGTATGGGGAATAATGACAGCATCTCCTTTCTTTCCTTCGATGATTTCCCCGACAGCCACTCCTGAAAGGATTACTTTCAGTCTGTTTTCTATGGCAATCATCTCGTTGAGTAGTCTCTCGGGGTATCCTTTCAAAATGTCGTTCTTCCTGAAAAGGGTATATCCCGACTCAATGTATTCGCAATTGAGTTTTACCTTCTGGAGATGTTTTGGAAGGGGCTCATTTTTCCTGGCAATTGATTTGACTCTGACATTCTCTTCTCCCATTTTGCGGATAAGGGCAAAAAACAATCCCTCTCCGGCATCCTTCCCTCCGGGGTAGAATCTTTTGCTGAAAAGAAGTTCTCCTCCCAATTTGTCGCAAATCCACTCTGTGTTTTCCTCATTTTCAAAACGATTGATAGTGCAGGTAGAATAAGCCATAATGCCACCTTCGGACAATGTGGGCCAGATGTCAGCAACGATTCTGCGTTGTCTTTGGGCGCAAAGATTGACATTTTCCAGCGACCATTGCTCTCTTGCCCCTTCGTCCTTGCGGAACATTCCCTCTCCGGAGCAGGGGGCATCCACTAAAATGACATCGAAATATTGGGTAAATGGACTGAAATCAGCGGGGTCGTTATTTGTGACACATACATTTGGAAATCCCCATTTTGCAATATTTTCTGCAAGGATGGTGGCTCTGGTACGGATAACTTCATTGCATACTACCAATGAGTCCTCGTAGTTGTCAAATAACGAAATAAGATGTGTGCTTTTTCCTCCGGGGGCAGCGCATAAATCGAGTCCTTTCAGCCCTTTGCTACTCTGAGGAATATATTCGGCTATTTTCTCAACAATCATAGATGATGCGTCCTGAACATAGTAGGCTCCACAATGAAACAGTGGGTCTAATGTAAAAGAAGGACGCTCCGAAAGGAAATAGCCGTCCTGACAATGATTTACCTTTCTGTCAAGATTCAAATGTTTCAGTGCAATATCTTCCTCTGAGGGGATTTTTGCACGATTGATTCTGATAGCCACGCTGGGCTCTTTTGCCATATCTGAAATAACCTCGGAGCATTTGGTCTCTCCGAGGTCATTCATAAGCATTTTTATAAAATCTTCAGGTAAATTCATTAACTGAAATTAGGAATGTCAGACATATTGGGCATATCGGGCATTTGTCCCGAAGCAGCCTTTTCTATTTGGTCGGTAATGGTATCAACCACTTCCTGTAATTTTCCGCCAATCATCATCTTCATCATAAAGTTCAGTTCGGCGCTCAATTCGATATGGAACAATGTAGAATCGATACCGACGCCACTCATATTAAATGAAAACTTGAATGAGAAGGGGGCTTGTCCATTGTCTTTCAACGATATTTTGGAGAAAGGAATTCTCTCCTCAATGACAAATCCCAACTTCATACCTTTGTAATCGAAGGAAATAGAATCTGTATCGGCAGTTACCTGATTTTTATACTCTTCAGGAAGTCCCATTGTAAATCTGCTCAAGTCTGCAAACATTGAGTAAATCAACATCGGGGGTCTCTGGATAATGATTTCTTTACCTTTTACGAAAGTCTCAGCCATAAATTATTTTCCCCAGGTTTCGGGAGAATATCTCCATTCACGAAGCATTTCCACATCTTTTTCCTCGATGTATTTTGTCGCTACTGCAACATCGATCAAAGTGTCGTAATCTGACAATGTGTGCAACTCTACATTTGCATACTCGAAAGATCTGCGTGACTGAGGGAAATTGTATGAGAAGATAGCTACCATTCCCAAAACGTGAGCACCTGCTTTTGTAAGTGCATCCACTGCACCAAGGCTGCTCATACCGGTAGAGATAAGGTCTTCGATAACGACTACATTAGCGTTGTCGGGAAGATAACCTTCCACTTGATTTCCCATACCGTGATCCTTTGGTTTGGGTCTTACATAAACGAAAGGCAATCCAAGTTTTTCTGCAACAAGAACTCCGTAAGCGATAGCTCCGGTAGCAACACCTGCAATCAGGTCAACCTTGTCAAATTTCTCTTTTATTTTAACGATCATTCCCTCTACGATGTCGTTTCTCAGTTGAGGGTATGAAAGACCTTTTCTGTTATCACAATATATTGGTGAACGCCATCCTGATGCCCAAGTAAAAGGATTTTCGGGTGATAATTTTACTGCTTTGATATCTAGCAGACCTGCTGCTATTTTATGCTCTAATGTTTCCATAATAATATTTTTGTTAAACATTCAATTCAAGTGATTTGAAACCATAAAGTATCCATTTATGGTATATCGCAAAAATAGTAAAAAAAAACAGGGTAACCAAATAGTATTCAATGGTTACCCTGTTATCTATGAATAATGTTCCCGATTATGCTCCGAAATTATCGTAAAGGATATTTTCAGGAGGTACTCCAAGACTGTCAAGAAGTTTTACAACTGAATCGACCATCATAGGAGGACCGCACATCAGATACAAAGCATCTTCAGGTGCATCGTGATTCTTCAAGTAAGTTTCATACATAACATTGTGTACAAAACCGGGGATGTAGCTTACGCCTGCTTTATCAGCTTCAGGGTCAGGTCTGTCAAGTGCCAAGTGGAACTTGAAGTTAGGGAACTCTTTCTCAATCTGAGCGTAATCCTCAAGGTAGAATGCCT
>JAZRBT010000102.1:0-6914 GCA_045635245.1 Candidatus Coprenecus sp. | reverse complement strand
GTTGCAAGGATTGTATCGGTGCGGTAGGCGTTGAACCCATAATCAATGAGGAGGAGTAGCGTATGGCAAAGTGTCTATATTGTTACAAGGAGTTGAACGTGGGTGAAAAGGATTTTCACAAGGCTTGTTCAAAGAAGATGTTCGGCACGCCGAGTGTTCCCGAATTACCATACACACGCGAAAACCTAACCGATCTTGCCAAGCAGGTAATCCGCAGCCAAACAACATTAACGGGTGTTCAGGCGAAGTTGTCGCTCGACATAAACAGAGGTGGCAGAAACGAGACTGATCGTTTCACGATTGTCGGCTTATGGGGACGATATATATTAAAACCTCAGACCGACCGTTTTGCACATCTGCCCGAATTGGAAGATTTGACAATGCACCTTGCAGAGCTGGCAAAGATGCAAGTTGTACCTCATAGCCTCATCCGTTTTGCCGATGGGGAGTTGTGCTATATAACCCGCCGTATCGACCGTACAGCCACAGGTGACAAACTTCCGATGGAGGATATGTGTCAGCTCACGGAACGACTTACCGAACATAAGTACAAAGGCTCGTATGAGCAGATTGCCAAGGCGATACAGCGTTTTTCAGCCGTGCCTAAGTTGGATATGGTAAACTATTGGGAGCAGGTGGTGTTTTCGTGGATAACAGGCAATGCCGATATGCACCTGAAAAACTTTTCGCTATATAGTAAGGAGCAGGGGAAATATATGCTTACGCCTGCATACGATATGCTCTCCACCGCACTGGTTATGCCCGAAGATACCGAAGAGTTGGCACTGACCCTTAACGGTAAGAAACGTAAAATCAAAAAAGAAGACTTTGTGTCCTCAATGCAAGCATCGGGGTTGGATGATAAGGTTATAGAAAATATCTTCAACAAATTTGTAAAAGCAAAAGAGAAGTGGTTTGAATTTATTGACCTCTCTTTCTTGCCAAACGAAATGAAAGAGGCTTTTAAGGCTATCGTTGCCGAGAAGTTGAGCCTATTAGCGTAACAACGCAACACGAAATTTATGCAGAGTTGGGAGCGAGCTGCCTTTGTCCCCAACTCTGTTTTCTTATAATAATGGCGGCTTGATTATAATTTACAACCGACTTTTTACGTTGAGCCCTTTTTACATTGAGCCCAAAGGCGGTCGTGAACCGCACTTTTTTACGTTTTTGGAGAAAACAAAAAATCCTGACTTTCTGTCGAAAATCAGGATTTTAAGTGGTGCCACCGGGAATCGAACCAGGGACACAAGGATTTTCAGTCCTTTGCTCTACCAACTGAGCTATGGCACCGTTGTTTTTGGGATTGCAAAAGTAATAGCATTTTTTGATTTTGCAAAATTTTCTTTAAAAAATTTAAGAAATTATTAACTTAGCACTCGCTATGGAGGTTGAAAGAGTAAATATAAAAAGGTATGCAGAGGTGGTTATTCCGTTGAGATTCAAAGAGTCACTGACTTATTTGATTCCCGACGAGTATCTTCATAGTATTTGCGAAGGTTCGATTGTGAGAATCAAAATCGGAGGGGCAAGTCATCAGGCGATTGTAAAAAGGTTGTTGGAGAGCCCGGATTTTGACCCGAAAAGGATAAAAAAAATCGAACAGGTGCTGAATCTCCCACCTATTCCGGCTATTCATATCTCGTTTTTGGAGCAGATTGCCAATTATTATATGTGTCCGATTGGAGATGTCTTTCGCTGTGCGGCATTTTCTTCGGTAAAAACGACCAAAAAGGAGGACAAAATGCTGACCCAAAATGACGCAGCGCCGACAGAAAATGATTCTCCGGACTCGGAACCAAAATCAGACTCCGCACCAAATTCTCTTTCAGATTTTCCTCTGCCCACTCTTTCTATGGAGCAGCAGGGAGCTTTTGTGCAAACTGTCGCACATTTCAGGAATCAGAAACCCGTATTGTTGAACGGAGTGACTGGTTCGGGGAAAACCGAAATATATATTCATTTGGCTGCCAACGCATTAGCGGAAGGAAAGAGTGTATTGTATCTTGTCCCTGAAATTGCAATCAGCAGACAGATTGAAAACCGTCTGAAAAAGGTATTTGGCGAGCAGCTTATGACTTACCACTCGAAAAAGAGTGCGGCTTACAGACGGAGTGTTTACAAAACTATAGCCTCAAATGCATCTCCGACAATAGTTCTTGGAGCGAGATCTGCACTGTTTCTTCCATTCCGAGAACTTGGGCTGATAGTCGTGGACGAGGAGCACGATTCTTCATACAAACAGACTGACTCCGCCCCAAGATATCACGGCAGGGATTCGGCTCTGATTTTGAGCAGCACACTTAAATCAAACATAATTTTAGGAAGTGCAACTCCCTCATTTGAAACATTATACAATGTTCAAACAAAGAAATATGCCCAAGTAAATCTGACTTCAAAATACTATGGTGGTTCTGATTGCAAAATCACCATTGTGGATATGAATAAGGAGAGAAAGAAATGGGCAGTAAAGGGCTCTATTTCCAAAATCCTGATCAAGGCTATTCAAAAGCGGCTGGACAACAACGAGCAAGTTCTGATTTTCAGATCCAGAAGGGCATACGCAACTACCATTGAGTGCCAGGATTGCGGATATATTCCAAAGTGCCCCGGATGTAACATTCCACTGCATCTGCACAAAAGCAACAACACTTTGAGTTGCCATCTTTGTGGATATGTCAGCTGCGCAAATTGGAACCAATGCCCCGAGTGCCAATGCAATCAGATAAAGATGTATGGTCCGGGCACCGAAAAAATTGAGGAGGAATTGCAGCAACTTTTCCCTTTGGCGAGAATTGCAAGATTTGATGCCGATTCCACTTCCAGCAAAAAAGAGGAAGAGAGGATTCTGAAACAATTTGCAGCAAAAGAGATTGACATTATCGTTGGTACCCAGATGATTTCCAAAGGGTTTGACTTCGAAGGACTCACCCTTGCCGCAGTTATAAAGGGAGAAGCCATATCATCCATTTTTGATTTTAGAGCCGATGAAAAGGCATTACAGCTTTTGAGTCAGATCAAAGGGAGAGTCGGCAGACGTGGCAACAGCGCAGAGATGATTATCCAGACATCACGTCCGGAACATCCGATATTCAAAATGGCAGAATGTGATTACACTTCCCAAAACAAAACACTCAGTCGCGAGAGAGAGGAGTTTTCATATCCGCCATTTGTCCGCCTGATCAGAATAACAGTAAAATCTCCTTTTAAAAACAAGACTGAGCAACTTGCGGCAGAGGTCCACTCCAAAATCATTTCGGCAGGGGTCACCGAGATCACCGGTCCTACTACCCCACCGCTGGAAATGATTGACAAAGAATATCATCTCCAGTTCCTTATAAAATTGCAAAGGGACAGAAGAAGCCTGGAAGCAAAGCAGCGGATATATCAGTTGCTCAAAGATATTCCATCGAACAACTGCATAATAGATGTGGACCCCATCAATGCATAAAACAAACCAGCAAACTATCAGAATATGAACATTATAATCGTTGGAGCAACTTCCGGAATCGGAAGAGAACTTGCCAAAATCTATATCGCACAAGGCAACATTGTAGGTATCACCGGACGACGCGAGAACCTGTTGAAAGAGATACAACAAGGTCACCCGGATGTCTATTACAGTGCATACGATGCAAACCAGGAAAATGCCTCGGAATATCTTCTGCAACTAATTGATACTATGGGCGGTGTAGATAAAGTTATCTACAGTTCCGGTTTTGGAAAATCCAACACAGAACTTGACCTGCAAATAGAGCTTAGTGCCGCTGATGTAAATGTCAAAGGATTTATGCGCCACGCCACCACCCTTTTCAACTATTGGAGCGAGAACAACAGAAAAGGTCATCTGACAGTATTGTCCTCAATAGCAGGAATTAGGGGTTTGGGAATTGCTCCGGGATACTCTGCCACTAAACATTTTCAGACATTTTACCTCGAATCACTTCGCCAATTGGCTACAATGAGAAATGCAGACATCTCATTTACAGCGATAAAACCGGGATTTGTTGCAACAGACTTCATTTCAGGAAAGAGCTATCCCCTGACTTTGGAAAAAGAAAAAGTTGCTGCTAAAATTGTCAAGGCGGTAGAACGCAAAAGGAAAAATTGTGTCATTTATGGAATCTGGAAGCCCATTGCACTGTTGATCAGACTGATACCACCTTTCCTCTGGAGAGGACTAGTCGGCAGACTCCTCATCGGAAGCGGAAACCCCAAGAGTTAGGCTCTTGTAATATTTTTTGGGTGTACAACCTTTTTTATCGATAAAGACTCTTCTGAAAGTTGACAAAGAATTAAATCCGCACTTCAGTGCCAACTCTTCTTGTGTCATATTATAATTTGGATCTGCCATCAATTTCTCGGCGTGTCTGATTCTGGCATCGTTGGTCAAATCATAAAAGGTTATATTGAGAACACTGTTCAGATAATGCGATAAAGTTGTCCTGTTTGTATTGAGCAAATCAGCAAGTTCGACGAGTGAAATTTTGGGATTCTCACAGAAGAAATCCCCCGAACGCATAATCTCCAATTCACTTTCAAAGTGATAATACACCTTGGTCACATCCTTTGTTGAGGCAGGCTCACTATCAGACTCCTCTGCAGAAACTTCTTCCGAAGCAGATTCAACACTATTATTCTCTGAGGAATTTTCGCCTCCATATTCAGCTATATCTTCATCTGAAAGAGGGACAAACCACCAGGTTTTATAACCGATATATCCCAAAATGAGAAATGTCACAAGATAGTATAAAGTCTTCAGAAGTTCCGAGTTACTGTTATAGTAAACCATCCCCCACATAACAAACAGAATCACAAAACACAAAACCGACTTACAGAGCCAGTTCAGATGAATTTTGGACGGGTCCGAATAATTTCTCTTTGCAGAATGAGTATAGCGTTTACCATAGTATATAATATTCACAATGGCTACAATAGCAAAAATTATTGAAAACAGCTGGTAAAATACAAAAATTCGCAAATCATTAAAAATAAAGTATATAACAGAGAGAAGGACAAAAGGAGAAATACTCAGCAGCACAGTCTTGCGAGTCACTGCACCGGTTCTGAGCAATTCATAGACATACAGAAAATCGACCCCGATTATCAGATTGTTCAACATCAATGTCAAAATATACCATCTCTCGATATGGGTGACATCCTGCAAAATGACTATATCCTTTAAAAGAAGAGCAGCATTACAGAACAGCACAGTGGAGAATATCTTTCTGATACGGATATTTTTATTGTTGTACCGGAAAAACAAAGCCATCAACAATACAAAAGTAAAGGAGACCCCTAAGACAAATGCTGTAATCAATCCTCCCATAACACTAACGGACCACCACTCTTAAAGAATTTGGAATAACCTCTATTTTGACCGGAGTAGTACCTACCACTTCTCCATCAACTTCCAGATAATCATCTCTTTTGGAACGAATCTCCACTACCGAACCCTCAGTATGAGAAACCTCTTTTATGGAATAAACCTTTCCATTGAACAAATATTTGAACAGGAGCAAGAACTTCAACTTGCTTATCTTCCGAGCCACCATCACACTCACCTTTCCATCATCGGGAAGTGCATCAGGAACCTGCAACATTCCTCCTCCGCTGAAACGGCCAATCCCCACAGCAATCGAGAACATTTTGCCCAAGAAGAACCTCTTTCCATCTACCAGCACCTCTGTAGGGTTTGATCTTCTTCCCAACAATGACAAAAACGAAGCCTTCACGTATGAACTTGCCCCACCCTTGCCATTATTTTTTGCAATATTGCACCTTTTGCAGATACTTGCATCCAATCCGATTCCTGCACCATTGACCATATATCTGACATTGGTCACACCCGACTCGACGTATGACACTCTGGCAATATCCTGAAGAATTGTCTTGCCCCTCTGAATAACATCGAGCGCCTCTTCTATTTCAAATGGAATCGAATGAGTTCTGGACCAATCATTTCCCGAACCTACTGGAATCACTGCGACTGTTATTTCAGCTACATCCACTGACTTCTGATGAAAAATACCATTTATCATTTCGTGAATGGTACCATCTCCTCCAAGAGCCATAAGTTTTCTGTAACCAAAACGTAAAGCCTTAACAGTCAGCTCGACAGCATGGTATCTGTGAGTAGTGAACTCACATTTGAAATCAATCCCCTTAGCCTCCATCAGACGGGAAATCTCATTCCATTGGGCTGAGACTTTTCCTCCGCAGGCATTGGGATTTACTATAACCATCCACTCAGGTCTGTTCATTGTGCAGGTAAATTTTCGGCAAAACTACGAAATTGTTTTCATTTTCAGTTTTCAACCTTATTTTTTCGTGCAAAATTTCCTTTATTTTCTAACAATATTTATCTGCAGGATTAAAGAATTTATATAAATTTGCAGATTGACATTATATATTTAAAGAGCATAAATGGGAAAAGTAATAGCAATAGCGAATCAGAAAGGAGGAGTGGGAAAAACCACTACTGCTATTAACCTGGCAGCATCATTGGCAGTACTCGAAAAGAAGACACTTCTTATTGATGCAGACCCACAGGCAAATACAACATCAGGATTAGATTTTGACCCCGATTCAAATAATGGAAAAACATTGTATGAAGTGCTGATTGGCGAAAGGAAAATATCTGAAGTAATCATCGATACACAGATCAAAGATCTTAAAATTGTCCCTTCGCACATTAACCTTGTAGGGGCTGAAATAGAATTGATTAACGAGGAGAATAAAGAATCTGCACTCAAAAATGCATTGGAAGAGGTGATGGACGAATACGAATATATCATTATCGACTGTTCTCCTTCTTTGGGACTTATCACCGTAAACTGCCTTACTGCAGCAAACTCGGTAATCATCCCTGTACAGACAGAGTATTTTGCATTGGAGGGACTGGGCAAACTGCT
>JAZRBT010000101.1:0-1214 GCA_045635245.1 Candidatus Coprenecus sp. | reverse complement strand
TGAACTTGATGCCCTTGTCAATATCGATTTCAAAACCCGCGAGGTGAAGCCCGAGCATCGCAAGCTGACTGTTTTAAGAATAGGATCTTCCGGAGCTGTTCAGAGTGATATTCCTTTGGGATCGTATGTCTTTTCTCACGTTTCTGTAGGATTTGACGGATTGTTGAACTGGTATGCAGACAGAGATGAGATTGCCCGTAAGGATCTGGAAGAGGCTTTCCTGAAACATATCGATTGGGACAAACATTTGCCTATACCATATTTTGTAAATGCAAGTGAGCGATTGTCAGAACTTTTCGCTGACTCGACCGTTCCGGGTATGACTATCGCTGCATCGGGATTCTATGGTCCTCAGTGCAGAGTGGTGAGAGTTCCACTTGTGATTCCCGATTTGATGGATAAAATTGAAAGTTTCAGATGCGGAGAGTATCGCTTTACCAATTTTGAAATGGAAGGTTCGGCTCTTGCAGGTCTTGCCCGCAAACTTGGTCACGATGGAGGCACTGTATGTCTGATTATTGCCAACAGGTATGCGAAAGAGGTAAATCCCGATTACAAGCCTTTGATGAACAATCTTATTAAACTTTGTTTGGACAAATTGACACAATAGATGGTGGATGCAACCCTAAAGGAACTGAAATCGCTGGAGATACTTTTGGCAGATCCTGACCAGGATGTTACCAAGGCAGTGAACCATCGTATTCTCGAGTTGGGGAGAGTGGCGCTGGATTATTTTTCCAATCGCCTGGAGATGGTTCCCCCTTCAAAAGTGGACAAAAAGATGTTGAGGAGGATTAACTCGCTATATGTCGATTTGATTTTGTCTGAGCTGAAGAGGGAGGTTTCAACTCCATATCCCGATTTGACCAATGGTCTGTATTTATTGACAGCACTTGCCCGTCCAAGATTGACAAGAGATGAGTTTGATTACGCTTATATTCCTGTGGTGGAGGAACTTGTGAAGGAACTTAATCCCGACGGAACTGCTGTGGAAAATATAGAATTGATGAATCACGTGTTCTTTCATCGCTTTGGAATGGAGTGTGTTAAGGAACATTCGGTCGGGACAAAGAGTGTGCTGGTAAATGATTTGTTCCAGCATCTGAAAGGTTTTCCGGTTTCTGTTGCAATAGCATATTTTCTTGTTGCCCGCAATGCAGGGTTGCCGATATATCCGATTCCGACCCCTGCTACAGGTTTCAGTGCAGCCTATA
>JAZRBT010000100.1:0-2325 GCA_045635245.1 Candidatus Coprenecus sp. | reverse complement strand
TTAAATTATTGCAACATAGGTTTTAGATCCTCGGGAATAATCAGAGTAGCCTCGGTAGCCTCTTGTACCTGTTCAACGGTAAATTCAGGATGAATCTCACGAAGAACGATACCTTTGTCAGTAATTTCCATAACACCCATTTCGGTGATAATCATATTTACCTGACCGGCAGCTGTAAGAGGCAATCTGCACTCTTTCAAAATTTTATGAGCACCTTTAGCTGTATGCTCCATTGTTAGGATAACTTTTCTTGCACCTACCAAAAGGTCCATTGCACCACCCATTCCGGGTACTTTCTTACCAGGGATAATCCAGTTTGCCAAGTTTCCTTTTTCATCTACTTCCAAAGCTCCAAGGAATGTAACATTCACGTGACCACCTCTGATGATTTCAAAAGAAGCCAAAGAGCTGCAAGCGTATGCACCGGGAACTGCAGTGATATATCCACCGCCAGAATTGATCAGATTTGGATCTTCTGTTCCTGCTGCAGGAGTAGGTCCCATACCTACAAGTCCGTTCTCACTTTGAAGAACTACAGAAACTCCTTCGGGAAGATAATCGGGAATCAATGTTGGAAGACCGATACCTAGGTTAACCACATCGCCATCTTTAAGTTCGAGCGCTGCTCTTCTGGCAATAGTCTCTCTAATCTGATTTTTATCCATATTATATCTCTTTATTATTTTTATTTGTTATTTCTTCTTACAATCTCTTCAGCTACAAATGAAGCTACATTGTCAGCGTATGTATTCATACCGAAACCTGCATCGTAACCAAGTTCTTTAGCCAACTCGTGAGTGATACGTGGACCACCACATACCAAAATCATACGGTCGCGAAGTCCTTCTGCTTCCATAAGCTCCACAAGCTCTGTAAGGTTTTGGATATGAACGTCTTTCTGAGTAACAGTCTGAGAAACCAACAAAGCATCAGCACCAAGCTCTACAGCTTTTGCCAAAAACTCTTCATTAGGAACCTGACTGCCAAGGTTATATGCATCGATCATATCATATCTTTCAAGACCATAGTGACCTGCATATCCTTTCATATTCATAATTGCATCGATACCCACTGTGTGAGCGTCAGTACCTGTACTTGCACCTACAAGAACAAGTTTACGACCGATATTCTCTTTGATATACTCATCACATTCGTGCATATCCATAACATTTGATTCCACTTTAGGAACGTGGATCTCTGTGAAATCAACGGTATGAGCGCAAGAACCATAACAGTTGAAGAATGTAAATCCAGGAGTAAGTTCTTGATAGAAAACTACTTGAGGATTTTCCAATCCCATTTTTCTAATCATTTGCTTAGCTGCCTCGATAGCCTCATCTCCCATAGGAACAGGAAGAGTGAAACTCAATTGCACCTTACCGTCATTCATTGTATCACCGTAAGGCTTGATTGCTTTAAGGTCCAGGTTTTTATCGAAATCCTTACCTTCCATTGAATATAGTCCGCCACTCATATTATTTACCTCCTAACATAATTTTAACAAATGGATTCATATAATTGGCACCTTTGGATACCACACCGTCAAGACCTTTACCGCCATTGCGAGGACGTTTGACATCACCGAAGATACCTTTTTCAAGAGCAGAGAATAGACCCTCCTCATTAAGTTTTTCAAGAAGAGCAATTGCATCATCAAGAACTTGTTTTGCTCTGTTTCTGATAATACCATCTTCTTTGAACTCTACCTCATCACCAATATTTTTCATATTGTTGAAGATATATTTTGCATTCTCGATTGAAAGGAATCGGTCAGACATAAAAGGTGTATGAATAGCCTCGGTAGGCATACCCAAAAGTTGGATACCCTGATTTGTCCAGATACCGATCATATTGAACAATGCATCCTGGATATGACCTCTGAAAATATTACCGGTCATAAATTTTGTAGGAGGCATATATTTCAAAGGAGCTTTAGGGAAAATCTCACGGGTCATTTGAGCCTGTGCCAACTCATAAAGGAATCCGTTTTCCAACATAGGATCCATTTCAAATGCGTGACCAAGACCCATTTGCTCTTCAGGAAGACCTGCAAGCAATGCAAGTTGTTCGTTGATAATATCAGAAGCCAATACAGTATGAGCCGCTTCCACAGCATCAGCAGTTGTCAGATAGTTATCTTCACCTGTGTTGATGATAACACCTGCAAAACCGTTGATAACTCTTGAGAAGAATTGGTCCACAAGAGTTCTTTGCATATTGATATCTCTGAACAAAATACCATAAAGAGCATCGTTCAACATAACATCTAGACCTTCCAATGCACCCATAACGGCGATTTCAGGCATACAAAGTCCTGAACAGTAG
>JAZRBT010000099.1:0-4580 GCA_045635245.1 Candidatus Coprenecus sp. | reverse complement strand
ATACCTCTGGTTCAAATGCCCAGTGCTCCATAATTTGTGAAGGAAGTTCCACAAAATCTCTTACGATAGATGCATTACCTTGATATCTTACATCTTGAAGAAGTGCTTGAAGAGCGTGACCGAATTCGTGGAAGAAAGTTTCAGTTTCATCAGGGCTCAAAAGTGCAGGAGCATCACCTGTTCCGCGAGTGAAGTTACCTACGATAGTTACAAGTGGAGCAATTCTGTTTCCTTGAGCATCATAATATTGCTCACGATAACCGCTACACCAAGCACCGCCGCGTTTTGCACCTGGACGTGCAAACATATCCATAAAGATTACACCAAGGTGACTTCCGTCTGCATCTTTACACTCAAATGCCTCTGCCTCAGGATGAGGAACAGGTACGTTTTCAAGTTGAGTGAAGGTAATTCCATAAAGTTTGTTTGCTACATAGAAGATACCGTCACGAACATTTGAATATTGTAGATAAGGTCTGATTTCGTCTTCTGACAAATTGAATTTAGAAGCTTTTGATTTCTCAAAATAGTATCTCCAGTCTCCGGGAGCCAATTCACCATTTACGCCATCTTTCTTAGCCAAAGCTTTAAGATCTTTATACTCTTGTTTTGCAACTTTCAAAGCAGGAGTCCACAAACGGTTCAAAAGATCGTAAACTGCCTCAGGAGTTTTAGCCATTCTCTCTACCAAAACGTATTGAGCATAGTTGTCAAAGCCCATAATCTGTGCTTTTCTGTCTCTCAATCTGATAAGGTCGATAACGATTTGTTTGTTATCATTTTCATTGTTGTTGTTACCAACATTCAAATAAGCCTCATTAAGTTTGATTCTCAAATCTCTGTTGTCAGCAGATTGAAGGAAAGGCATAAGACTTGGGTTGTCCAAACCGAAAACCCACCATCCTTCCATTCCTTTATCTTTAGCGCGGGCAGCAGCTGAAGCGATTTGATTTTCGCTCAAACCTGCCAAATCATTCTCGTTGTCGATAACAAGGTTATATTCGCCTGTTTCTTTAAGAATGTGTTGTTCAAAAAGAAGTTCAAGTTCTGAAATTTTAGCATTGATCTCTTTCAATTCAGCTTTTGCATCTTCTGACAAAGTAGCACCTGAACGCTCATAATCTTTGTAAGTTTCGGTCAAAAGTCTCATTTGGTCAGGTTCAAGACCCAAAGACTCTCTCTTTTCATAAACAGCCTTAACTCTGTTGAACAAATTCTCGTTCATTGAGATTTCGTTGAAATGGGCACTCACGATAGGAGACATTTCCATTTCAATAGCCATAAGTTCAGGGGTAGAATTGATAGAGGTCTCATTTGAGAAAACTCCGTAAACTCTGTTGAATAGTCCGCCTGCATTGTCAAGAGCCACGATGGTATTTTCAAAATTGGGTTCTTCAGGGTTGTTGATAATAGCCTGAATCTCATCGTTATGCTCTTTTAGAGCCTGCATAATGGCTGGTTTATAATGTTCTGCCTTGACTTCAGAGAATGGAGCAATACCGAAAGGGGTATTCCAAGGCTCTGTCAATGGATTCTTTTTATTTTCGCAAGATGTCAACATAATCGATAACAATCCTATTACTGCAATTATACTTTTCTTCATAAATGATATGGTTTTAGATTAATTATCCTAAATAACTCTTCAATAATTTACTACGGTTACTGTGACGCAAACGTCTGATAGCCTTTTCTTTAATTTGTCTGACCCTTTCGCGTGTAAGACCGAATTTCTCTCCAATCTCCTCAAGAGTCATCTCCTGAGTACCGATTCCGAAGAAATCTTTTACGATATCACGTTCTCTTTCGGTAAGTGTAGACAATGCTCTCTCAATCTCTTTATTCAAAGATTCGTTTACAAGACCTCTGTCGGCATTGGGAGAGTCGTTGTTAACCAACACGTCGAGCAAATTATTGTCCTCACCGTCCACGAATGGAGCATCCACAGATACGTGTCTGCCTGACACTCTCAAAGTGTCAGCAATTTTATCTCTTGGAATTTCAAGGATATCAGCAAGTTCATCGGGAGAAGGAAGTCTCTCGTTATCTTGCTCAAATTTTTGGAGAGCTTTATTGATTTTATTTAAAGAGCCCACCTGGTTCAAAGGAAGTCTCACGATACGTGATTGCTCTGCCAAAGCCTGAAGAATCGATTGTCTGATCCACCAAACAGCATAACTGATAAACTTAAAACCACGAGTCTCATCAAATTTCTCAGCAGCCTTGATCAATCCAAGGTTTCCTTCATTGATAAGGTCGGGAAGACTCAAACCCTGATTTTGATACTGTTTTGCCACAGATACCACAAATCTAAGATTGGCTCTGGTTAGTTTTTCTAACGCTTCTTGATCTCCTTTACGAATACGCTGAGCGAGTTCTACCTCTTCCTCTACACTGATAAGTTCCTCACGGCCAATCTCCTGTAGATACTTGTCAAGGGAAGCACTCTCTCTGTTAGTAATCGATTTTGTAATTTTTAATTGTCTCATTAAATATCTGGATTTAGTTCTATATTCCTATTCCATAATAATAGATATTGCCATCGGAATAAACACCCTCTACGAGAATTGATCTGGTAGATTGTTTTATCTGTTGTGCAATATCATCGGGTGAGGCAACAGGAGTGTTATTAATATAGGTAATTATAAATCCCTCTTTAATACCTGCACTGCGCATCTTTCCTTTCTCCACTTTTTCAACCTTCACACCCGCTTTCAACCCCAATTTATCCAACTCGCTCTTCGGTGCAGGAGTGAGCATTGCTCCAAAAAGATTCACATTGCCCTGAGAGCCGTAAGCATTCATCTGCCGGGTCTCTTTCGCTTTCAGGGTTACCTCGAAACTCATAGGTTTGTCCTTTCTGAGAATATCTACGGTAATCTTGTCCCCGGGGCGATACCTTGTTATGATTTCCTGAACAGATGAGCCGTTTTTAACCTCGGTTCCACTGATTGCAAGAATCACATCTCCAGCCTTCAATCCCCCACTCTCAGCTGCACTTCCTTTTGCCACCTCAGAAATATATACGCCTTTATGTGTAGAAAGTTTCATTTCATTCATAAAAACTTCAGAATTATTTTGCATAGTAATTCCAAGCACTGCCCTCTGCACACTTCCATAATCTTTGAAGTCAGAAACAATTTTCTTTACAATATTGACCGGAACAGCAAACGAATATCCAGAGTAAGAACCTGTTTGTGAATAAATTGCAGTATTAATACCGACCAGTTCGCCTCTTATATTCACCAATGCTCCACCACTGTTTCCGGGGTTTACAGCGGCATCAGTCTGAATAAATGATTCAATCTTGAATTCTTGCTTGTAACTTGGCATTGAACGACCTTTTGCACTGACAATACCTGCTGTAATGGTAGATGTAAGGCCATACGGACTGCCAATTGCCAAGACCCACTCGCCGAGTCTCAAATTATCCGAATCTCCATAAGATATAGTAGGTAATCCTTGAGCTTCTATCTTCAAAAGTGCTATATCAGTGGCAGGGTCAGTTCCCACCAATTGCGCTTTATAAACTTTTTCATCTTCTATGGTCACCTCTATCTCACTTGCACCGGCAATGACGTGATTGTTTGTCACAATATATCCGTCCTCTGTCACAATGACACCCGAACCGGTGCCAACCTGCTCTCTTGGCAGAGAATCGCCATAACCGAAGAAATAGTCAAAAATAGAAAGAGGTGCCTCCTGACGAGATGACCTTTTTATAACTTTGACAAAGACAACTGCCTTTACACACTCCTCGGCAGCATAAGTAAAATCGGGATATTCAGAAGAGATATTTACATTTTTGGATTTGGAAACAGGCTTTGCGGAAACCTCTTCCGAATCATATAACTGATTGTAAAACTGCTCGATATCAATCGGATTGACAATTCGGTGAATAATTAAAGAAATAGCCCCACCTGCAATCAGTGAAACTACCACTACCCAAAATTTCTTCATAAAAAATCGTGATTTATACAATTTCGTAAAAAATTTACTTCTACCCGCCCAATAACTCAAATTATATGCCAAATTTTTGTATATTTGTAACCTTAATAAACGAGGATAATATGAATTTTACAGTATCAAGTTCAGAACTTTTACACGGCCTCTTAGCAGGTCTTAAAGTGATCACAAAGACCACATCACCCATTTTGGACAACTTTCTTTTTGAATTGAAAGGAGACACATTAGAAGTAACTGCATCTGACTCAGAGACAGTCCTAAAAACCTCTATCCATATTGACAATGTAATTGAAGAAGGTGCTATCGCTGTACCTGCAAAAATAATCACAGACTCTTTGAAGGAGTTCCCCGAAATGCCCATTGAAATCAAGACAATGGAGGACAACACCACCATCGAAATCAGTTGGGCGAGCGGTGTTCAGAGAATCCCTTATTTCGATGCGAACCTTTACCCTGCGCTACCAGCATTGAATGATGTAACTGCTTCAGTAAACATTCCTGCAGAATCTTTGAGCAAAGGTATCGGATACACCATCTACGCTACTGCAGATGATGTTCTTCGTCCTGTAATGAATGGTATTCTTTTCGATATGTCGAACGAAGGAACTTCAATTGTT
>JAZRBT010000098.1:0-4166 GCA_045635245.1 Candidatus Coprenecus sp. | reverse complement strand
TACAGGTCTTTTTATCTCTTTTCTATTTATAAGCAGTGCACTGAGAATAATCAGCACAGTGGTCAGAATCATCATTGCCATATCTACCATCGTGATACCTCCCAAAGTGAGAGGGTTGATAATGGACGATGTTCCGAGGATAAGCAATATATTGAAGATATTTGATCCAATAATATTTCCCAAAGCCATCTGACTTTTCTTCTTCATAGCGGCATTGATAGAAGCTGCCAATTCGGGAAGAGATGTACCCACTGCCATAACTGTAATACCGATAAATGCATCGCTCACCCCAAATCCACGCGCTATCTCACTTCCTGAATTCACAAACAGACGTCCACCGAAAATAAGTCCTGCAAGACCAGCTATTATCAGTATAGCCGACTTCACAATGTTGATTTTCTCCTGCTCGGTTCCACTTTCAGAAGCCTCATCTGTCTGCTCCGAAGAAGAACTCTTGAACGAATAAATCATAAAGAGAACAAAGAGTACAAACAGGATAAGACCATCCCATCGCGATATGACATTTGTACTTTTACCGAGGAAAATAGAGTCGTATGCAAGGACAAACAACAATACAGAAACACCCAAAGCGATAGGCAAATCAAATTTCAAATTATTCTTGGTCAATACGATAGGAGATATCATAGCAGTAATCCCAAGAATCATAAATACATTGGAAATGTTGGAACCTACCACATTACCTATAGCAATATCCGAACTGCCGTTAATAGCAGAAATTGCACTTACTATCAATTCAGGAGCAGATGTTCCGATACCGACAATAGTCAAACCTACCACAAACTCTGAAATCCCATACTTCCTTGCCACAGCAGATGCTCCATTGACAAGAGCATCAGCACCCAACAATATCAATACCAGGCCTACTATAAGTAAAATAAAAGATAGTCCCATAAATTTTTACATATTTTGTGTCAAGTAAACAATATATGCGACATAGATCAGGAGGAAAATAACCCCTTCCCATCTGTCCATCAAATTCTTTTTAGGAGTAAATGCAGATAAAAGAATAAACAGTGGAGCTGCAATCATCACTATCATATCGACAAATGTAATATCTCCCAAAGTCAATGGGGTAACCATAGAACAAGTTCCCAAAATGAACAGTATATTGAAGATATTGGAGCCTACGATATTGCCCAAAGCCATCTGGCCTTTTTTCTTGACAGCTGCAACTACAGAGGCCGCCAACTCAGGCAATGAAGTTCCTACTGCCATCACTGTAATACCGATAAACGCTTCACTAACTCCAAAACCTGCAGCCATCTCTGAACCGGAATTGACAAAAAGTCTACCACCCAAAATAAGTCCTGCCAATCCTGCCACTATCTTTAACACAGAAAAGAGCAGCGCATACTTTGAAGCGGGTTTTGTCTGCTCGGGTACAACCTCTTCCTTCGATTCATCATTCTCTTTATCAGAGACTTTGAATGAATAAATCATAAAAGCGATAAAACCCAACAAAAGTATGATACTGTCAATACGTCCGATAATGTTAGCATCCTGACCAAAGAAAAGAGTATCAAAAGATAACAACAATAGCAACACTGAAGTAGCTATACAAATAGGAAGGTCGAGCTTGATATTGGTCTTGGTAAATCCAATGGGAGAAATCAGGGCAGTCATACCCAAAATCAAAAAAATATTGGCAATGTTGCTTCCCACAACATTGCCAATTGCTATATCTCCACTACCTTGAATTCCTGAAATCATACTTACTACAAGTTCCGGAGTGGATGTTCCCATCCCAACAATCGTAAGTCCGACTACAAATTCTGAGATTTTGAATTTTCTTGCGATAAACGAGGAACCATCTACAAGGAAATTAGCCCCTACAACAATCAATATCAAACCTAAAATCAGATAAAGAAACAATAATAGTGTTGGTGTCATTCTATATTTAATTTGTTAAAATTTATTTATACTGGTCCCAAGACTTGATTTGAATACCCTCAAGCGGCATATTACAGAATGCAATGATAAATGCCGAAGCCAATCTTGCATTGGTAATCAAAGGAATATTGAAGTCCACGGCTGCTCTACGGATAGTATAACCATTCTTGAGTTCCTCTTCAGTCAAGTTCTTGGGGATATTGATTACCAAATCAATTTTCTTGTCGTGAATCATATCCAAAGCTTGTGTACCTTGACCTTGCTCTGATGGCCAATAAACTCTGGTTGAAGGTACATTGTTGTCTTCCAAGAACTTATGACTACCTCCGGTAGCATAAATAGTGTAACCGTGTTTAGCAAGAAGCTGGCAGGCGTACAACAATTCAGCCTTTTGTTTACCGTCACCTGAAGAGATAAGGATATTTTTCTTAGGAATATCATATCCTACAGACATCATCGCTTTCAAAATAGCCTCATCAGTATCATCTCCGATACATCCAACCTCACCTGTTGAAGCCATATCGACACCCAATACAGGGTCTGCCTTCTGAAGACGGGAGAATGAGAATTGGGAAGCTTTGATACCTACATAATCCAAATCGAATGCACTCTTTTCAGGAGGAGTAACCTCTTCTCCGATCATAACTCTTGTAGCAAGTTCGATAAGATTGATGTTCAATACCTTAGAAACAAATGGGAAGCTTCTTGAAGCTCTCAAGTTACATTCGATAACTTTAATATCATTGTTCTTGGCAAGGAATTGGATATTGAAAGGTCCTGAAATATTCAAAGCCTTGGCAATTTTGCGGGCAATCTTCTTAATCCTTCTTACAGTCGCTACATATAGCTTCTGAGGAGGGAATTGGATGGTAGCGTCACCTGAGTGCACACCGGCAAACTCGATATGCTCTGAAATTGCGTAAGCGATTACATTTCCTTTATCTGCAACTGCATCAAACTCAATCTCTTTAGCATTTTCAATAAACTCAGTAACCACAACAGGGTGCTTTTTCGATACATTTGCTGCCAAAGCAAGGAATCTCTCCAATTCGCTGTCATTCGAGCAGACATTCATCGCCGCACCCGAAAGAACGTATGAAGGACGTACCAAAACAGGGAATCCCACTTCATTCACAAAGTTGTGGACATCTGAAAGTGATGACAACTCTTTCCAACGGGGCTGATCGACTCCGATACTGTCGAGCATAGCTGAGAAACGGTGTCTGTCTTCAGCATTGTCGATACTGTTGGCAGGGGTACCAAGCAATGGAACACCCACTTCATCAAGACGTACAGCCAAGTTGTTAGGAATCTGACCACCCACAGAAACAATCATTCCGTGAGGTTGTTCCAAATCATATATATCGAGAACTCTTTCGTATGTCAACTCATCGAAATAGAGTCTGTCACACATATCATAGTCGGTAGATACAGTCTCAGGGTTATAGTTAATCATAACACCTCTCCATCCTCGTTGCTTGATAGTCTGAAGTGCATTTACACTACACCAGTCAAACTCTACAGAACTACCGATACGGTAAGCACCTGAACCAAGCACGATGATTGATTTATGATCTCCTTTATAATCAACGTCTGAAACAGTTCCGTTATATGTCAAATATAGATAATTGGTCTGAGCAGGGAACTCTGCAGCAAGGGTATCAATCTGCTTGACCACAGGAAGAATACCTCTTGACTTACGATACTCTCTGACCACTTTTACCATATCTTCAGAATCAATTCTGTCTTTTAGGACGTGGCGACCAATCTGGAAGTCAGAAAAACCTTGAGCCTTAGCTTTCCACAACAAATGGTCATCAAGTTGTTCCAATTCATCTGAAGCAGCCAACTCGTTGGCAGTATTCATAATGCTCTCCAACTTATTGAGGAACCATTTGTCGATTTTGGTCAATTCGTGAATCTGATCGACTGTATAACCTGCAAGGAATGCTTTTGAGATAACAAAAATACGGTTATCGGTAGGCTCTTTAAGAGCTTTGTCTATATTTTCAATACGGATTTCTTTATTTGCGGTAAAACCGTGAGCACCCTGACCGATCATACGAAGACCTTTCTGAAGAGCCTCTTCGAATGTACGGCCGATAGACATCACCTCACCGACACTCTTCATACTACTTCCGATCTCTCTCGATACTCCCTGGAATTTTGAAAGGTCCCAACGGGGAATCTTACATACCACATAGTCCAAAGCGGGCTCGAAATAAGCAGGGGTGGTCTTTGTAATAGAGTTTTTC
>JAZRBT010000097.1:0-10020 GCA_045635245.1 Candidatus Coprenecus sp. | reverse complement strand
GGTCGTCCTACCTCTTTGCACGGATATGTTGATTACCGTCCTCAGATTGTGGATGAGTATTGTGACTCGAAGTACACAAGTCTGTTGAGCGGTAAGTATGACCACGGACAAATTTTTGTTGCATTGACCGACTGGACCTCTCCAAGACAGGTGAATACCACCTCGGGTAACTTCTTTGATCCTGTGAATGATGCATCTGTTATCGCTTATGGATCATTGACCCTTACTGAAAATACAAACGGATATATAGAATTTGATATTCCTATCGAGTACAGAGATAACCGCAAACCTACCTATGTAGTACTTGTGGCAGCTGCAAGTAAGTATGGTGATTATTTCACAGGAGCAGTCGGCTCTGAAATGTATGTCGATGAGATGTCATTTAATTTTGATTAATTATGAAAAAGGTAATAAGTTTAATTATTCTAAGCACATTGCTTTCATTCCCTATGTTTGCAGAGGGAAACAAAACATTTGAAAGAAACATCAGTTTGACCGAGGGTCCTGTATTTATGCCCAAAGGTGAATTTATCTTCGGTGGAACAATTTCATACAATACTTTTAATTTTGACGATTTCGACTTCCTTATGTTGTCCGGAATCAGTGCAAAAACTTACAATGTCACTGTAACTCCCAACCTGTATTACTCGTTTGCCAATAATATGGCAGTGGGTATCAAATTTGCCTATAAGCGTTCAATGGTCGATATAGGTGGTATCGATCTTGGAATCTCTGATGATTTGCAATTCTCAATCAAAGATTGGGCTAATGTGCAACAGACTTTCTATGGTGCAGCTGCTTATCGTTACTATATGCCTATCGGACAAAGTTTGAGATTCGGTCTTTTCACTGATGTGATGTTGAGCGTTGGTGGCGGTAAAGGCAAATTGGTCTCAGGAACAGGTGAAGAGGCAAGTGGTTACTATCAGAATATCTTCGAAGTGGGACTTGATGTTGTTCCCGGTGTTGTGGTATTCTTGTCAAACAGCGTCTCTGTTGAGGCATCAATAGCAGTGCTTGGATTGAACTATAAGAAAATAGACCAGATTAAGAGTCAGGTTTATGATGGTTCTTATGTTAAGACCGGTGCTGACTTCAAGATCAATTTCTTCACAGTTGGTCTTGGAATTAATTTCGTAATCTAAACAATATGATCAAAACGCTTAAATTTTTATCTATATCCTTTGTTGCGGTATTGCTGACAGCTTCTTGTATTGTGAACGACGTTCCATATCCGAGAAGTTTGGGTAAAATTGTCAAATTCGAGGTTGAGGGCCAGAAGGCCCCTGCCTTGATTGACACTGTTGCCAGAACAGTCACTGTTCCAATGGAGGAGACTGCAGATTTGTCCAATGTGAAATTATTGGTATTTGAGGTTTCTGACAATGTTACCAACGATGTGGAATTGACCCAATATATCGATTTTACAAAGGAGAATACCTATGTCTTGGATACTTATCCGGAGCAGTCGTACACCTGGACAGTATATGCAACTCAGGATATTGAAAGATATATTATTGCAGAAAACCAGATAGGGGAGGCAGTATTTGATCCGGTCTATCGTTCTGCTGTATTTTATGTTACCGAAGGTTTGCAGGATGTCCACATCATTGATATAAAGTTGGGTCCCGAGGGATCGGTCATTACTCCTGACCCCCGCGAAATCAGAGATTTTATGACAATGAAAGAGGTGGAGGTTTCGTACCGTGATGTGGTTGAAATCTGGACAGTCAATGCTTATATGAAAGATATTCAGATTGAGACAACCTCTGCAGATGCCTGGACCACTCACGCATATTTGAGTGGTATTTGTGCCCAAAGTGCTCCTAATCCTACCTTTATGTATAAGGCAGTAGGGGATACTCTTTGGAGTACCGTTCCAGTAGAGGAGGTGACTGTGGACCGTTCTATTATGACTGCCCAAATTAAAGGATTGGCTCCTTCTACAGAGTATGTATTCAAGGCTGTCGCTGACGGAATGGAAGGACTGGAAGTTTCTTTTGTTACAGAGGAAGGACTTCAGATGCCTAATATGAGTTTTGATGACTGGTATCTTGATACTCCTGAAAATCAGGTGGCTGATGGAAAGAGCTGGTTCCCCAATATCGATATTGTGGAAAATTATTGGTGGGATTCCGGTAATCAGGGTGCTAATGTGCTGGGTAGCGCAAATCCTACATCTCCTGAGGATGAGTTTGTTATAAGTGGTCGTGCTGTCAGAATGCAGACTGCGTCGATTGTTGGGAAAATGGCAGGTGGTAATATATACTCCGGTCAGTTTATTGAGACAGTATTGTTCCCCAATGCCGGTGCAAAAGTTGATTTTGGAAGACCATTCACCAACAGACCTTCTCGTCTTAAAGGATACTATTGCTATGCTCCTCAACCTGTAAATAGTGTTAAAGAACCTTATACCGACCTTGAAGGACAAAACGATATAGGTCGAATTTTTGTGGTTCTTTATGATACAGATGAGCCTTTCAGAGTAGATACTCCTAATGGTATCTTCCTGCCTCCTTTTACAGATGATATGTATGTCGGTTATGGAGAGTTGGAGGACAATGTGGGAACTAATGGCGAGTATCGTGAATTCTCGATTGATATCATATATAAGAATAACCGTAAGCCTAAGTATTGTGCCGTTGTGGCAGTTGCATCGAAGTATGCTGACTATTTTACAGGAGGTATCGGAAGTTTGATGTATGTCGATGAGTTTGAATTCGAGTATGACGAGAATGTTATCTGGGAATAATAAACATTTTATATATAAGATTATGAAGAAAAATTTATTTGTATTTTTAACACTATGTTTAGGGTTATTGGTGAGTTGTAAGGAACCCGATGGTCCAAACAAACCTGATGTCCCTAAAGAGGCACCTACTCTTGATTTGACAATTGATGAGTTGACCAGCTCGTCTATTACTTTTACCATTGCAAGTGAAACTGCCAATAAGTTTGGATATAGAGTTTCATTGGCATCAGAAACTGCTCCTACTGTTGAAGAGTTGATGAGTGAGTCTTTTGGTGCATTGGATAAATCTATTCAGTTTACAGTAACTGATTTGACCCCAAATACAGAATATACCGTTTATGCTGTGGTGGGTTATGATGATCTTTATAGCGAGGTTGGTTCACTTTCTGTTACCACTCATAAAGCAAGTGAAGATCCTGACTTCAGGTTGATTGAATTGATTGACGCAACCTACTCTACCTTTAAGTTCAGAATCAATGGAGAGGAGAATTATTTCAAATTTATTCCTGTTGAGAAAGCAATGCTTTCGGAACTTAATGCAACTCCTCAGGAGTGGATTGAGACAATGGGTGGAATTGTAGATCAGGGAACCAATGAATATGAATGGACTGATGGTCTTGAATACGAAGGATTTCCTATGAGTGTTGCTCCCGGTAGAGAGTATGTGATTATTGCAGGTCTATCGGATGCAAGTGGTAATTTGAAAGATGGAGTGGATACTCTTCAATTCAGAACCCCTTCTATTCCCGATTCAGATGCAGAAGTTTCAATCAATTTTGAGGAGATTACTTCTACTACAGTATCGGCTTATGTAAATGTAGATGCATCTATTTCCACATATTATGTATATGTTCGTGAGTTGTCTTGGTTTGAGGATATTATTGCAAACTATGGTTTGGATATGATTAAGACTCTTATCAAATATCCAAGCGCAGGTGCTCCTTCTTATGCTCAGAGCCGCAGTGTTCTTTGGGAAGGTCTTCGCCCTCAGACAGAGTATTATTTTGCTGTTTTGGGTATCGATGGTCAAGGTAATGAGGTGTTGGAAATGTTGGATTTCACCACCACAGAGCCTACAGCCGGTGATCCTGAACTTGTAATTTCTGCTACCCCTAACTCGATTGCTCCTCACAGCATTCTTGACCTTTCATTTGAAAGTGATATTGCAATTATGGGACGTTGGGCAGTTTTGATGACTTCAGAGGCTGAAGAATTGTATGGACAAGGCTTTACCAATGAGGATATCATTGAGACTTATGGAACAACTTTGTCAGATGAGGAAATGGCACAGGCTCTTAATGGAGGTGTTACAATTCCTTTGAAAGATTTATGGCGTTCATCTGATTATACTATTGTTTGTGCAGTCAGAAGTCACGAGTATGTTCAGGTTACTAAGTCTATCACAGCTTCAACCACTGCTCAGGCTCCTGCAACTCCTGTTGAGTCTTCATTGTTTGAGGATTTGTTGGGCCAATGGACCGCTACTTACAGCTATCAGATTTTGGGAGGTGAAACATTCACCATTTCAAATATTCCTATTGAGATAGCAGCCGGTGCTGACGAAGCTTCTGCTCAGGAGTATCGTGCGCAAAACAGATTGGTGGCTCTTGGATTCCAATTCCAGTCTTGGCACGAAACCGATCCATATGAATTCTATGGTCCTCAGACTCTAATGAATGAATACGGATTTGACGAAGATATGGCATACAGAGATTATGGCCCTAAATTCTTCTTTGAGATTCACGATGGAGACGTAGTGACTCTTCCTACTTCTGCTTCAGATTACCTTGCTTATTACACTTCTGACAAATTGTATTTCTTGGGTTGTGATTACTCTCAGGGTTATGTTGCTCCTATTGAGTTCCCTGTGGTAGTTTCTTCAGACAAGAATACCATTACTATCAAAGAGTGTGTGCTTTCATCAGAAGTATATCTTGAGACAGGTGGAGTGATTCCTACAGGTTCTTACAGACCTTCTATCTTCAGGAATTCGTTGACTGAAATGTTTATTGTTGCCACTTCAGATATCGTATTGACAAGGGTACAATAATAATATACGCTTTATTCAGAGAGGGCAGTTCGAGGGTATCGGACTGCCTTTTTTGTATCTGTCATTTCATATAGGATGAGGGTCGTGTGGAAAAATCGATAGAGATAGCTCGTGGCCTGAAGGCTGATGGCGTTGATGCGCAACTGATATCGAAGTATACAGGACTGTCAATGGAGTAGATTGATGCTTTGTAGAGGGGAAAAGTAATAATTTTGAAACAAAATTTGGTATTGTTTTAAAATTTAATACCTTTGCAGCCACAAATAAAAGGAGGTGATTAAGAAATGATTATAGTACCTATTAAAGAAGGCGAAAACATTGAGAAATCTTTGAAGAAATTCAAACGTAAATTTGAAAAAACCGGTATCGTTCGCGAACTTCGTAGCAGAAAGACTTTTGAAAAACCATCTGTAAAAAGAAGAACAGAGATCAAAAAGGCTATCTATGTACAACATCTTAGAACTGAAGATGAATAGTCTTTAAAGATACCTTAAATATATAAAAGCGGGAATTACTTTTCAGGAAGTGTTCCCGTTTTGTTTTATAGGGCTGTAAGCTGATTTTTGAAAATGTAAATTTTGGCAGGAATCTATCGGTTTATATAAATTCTAAAATTGTGTTTTTCAATAAATACACCTATATTTGTAGGATTAAAATTATATCGATATATGACAGAATTTCAAAAAGCAATAATGGAAGGAATTCCTGACATTTTGCCCGAACCTAGACCTATTGATCCGAGTGTAAATCACGCTCCTCATAGAAAACAGATTCTTACTGCCGACGAGAAGAAGTTGGCTTTGAAAAATGCTCTTAGATATTTTCATCCTAAACATCACGCTACTCTGATTCCCGAGTTCAAGGAAGAGTTGGAGACTTATGGCCGTATCTATATGTTCCGTTTGAAACCGGATTATAAGATTTATGCCAGAACTATCAATGATTTTCCTGCAAAAAGCCGTCAGGCTGCTGCTATTATGTTGATGATATCCAATAACTTGGATATGGCAGTTGCTCAGCACCCTGATGAACTTATTGTTTATGGAGGAAATGGTGCTGCATTCCAGAACTGGGCACAATATCGTTTGACTATGAAATATTTGTCAGAAATGACAGATGAACAAACATTGGTTCTTTATTCAGGCCATCCTATGGGATTGTTCCCTTCTCACAAGGATGCACCAAGAGTAGTTGTTACCAATGGTATGGTTATTCCTAACTACTCAAGCAAAGACCATTGGGAAAAATTCAATGCCCTTGGAGTTTCTCAATATGGTCAGATGACAGCCGGTTCATTTATGTATATCGGACCTCAGGGTATCGTTCACGGTACTACCATCACAGTGATGAATGCAGCTCGTATGCACTCTAAACCAGGTGATGAAAACAGAGGTAAGATTTTCGTAAGTTCCGGTCTTGGAGGAATGTCCGGAGCTCAACCTAAAGCAGCTGTAATCGCAGGTGTTGTAGGTATTATTGCAGAAATTAACCCTAAAGCCACCAAAACCCGTTATTCGCAAGGTTGGGTAGATGAGGTTTATACCGATTTGGATGCCCTTATCGACAGGGCATTGGTAGCTCGTGAAAGAAAAGAGGCTGTTTCATTGGCTTATCAGGGTAATGTCGTTGATTTGTGGGAAAGACTGGTTAAGAGAGGTGTAGATGTGGACCTTGGTTCTGACCAGACTTCACTTCATAACCCTTGGGCAGGTGGTTATTATCCTGTTGGTTTCTCTTATGAAGAATCTAACGAAATGATGGCTACCCAACCCGACAAATTCAAGAGAGAGGTTCAAAAGACTCTTAGAAGACACGTTGCAGCGATCAACAAACTTACCGAAAGAGGTATGTACTTCTTTGACTATGGCAACGCATTCCTATTGGAAGCATCTCGCGCTAAAGCAGATATAATGAATATGAACGGAACTTTCAAATATCCTTCATACGTTCAGGATATTATGGGTCCTTTGTTCTTTGACTACGGTTTCGGTCCTTACCGTTGGGTTTGTACCTCTTCAAAACCTGAAGATTTATTGGAAACAGACCGCATTGCAGCTGAAGTACTTGAGGAGATTGCAAAAACTGCTCCCGAGGAAATCCGCAACCAAATGGAGGACAATATCCACTGGATTCGCGAGGCTTCACGCAACAGACTTGTTGTGGGATCTCAGGCGAGAATTCTTTATGCAGACTCAGAAGGTCGTATAAAAATCGCATTGGAGATGAACAGAGCAATCAGAGAAGGTCGTATCTCTGCTCCTATCGTTCTTGGTCGTGACCACCACGATGTTTCAGGTACAGACTCACCTTACAGAGAGACTTCAAATATTTATGACGGCTCTTCATTTACCGCAGATATGGCAGTCCACAATGTTATCGGTGACTCTTTCAGAGGAGCTACCTGGGTATCTATCCATAACGGCGGTGGCGTCGGTTGGGGCGAGGTTATCAACGGTGGTTTCGGAATGATGATCGATGGTAGCGAAGAGGCTGACCGCCGCATCAAGATGATGCTTCACTGGGATGTGAACAACGGTATTGCAAGAAGAAGCTGGGCACGCAATAAAGGTGCGATGTTCGCTATCCAACGTGAAATGGAACGTACACCTGAGTTGAAGGTTACTATCCCTTACCTTGTAGATGAATCAATTTTATAAAATTATATTGTCGAACTATTAACATAACATCCAAAATTCTTTAAATATGGCTGAAAAATTATTTACAGAATTTCCTCCCGTGTCAACTGCACAATGGGAAGAGGTGATTACAAAAGACCTGAAGGGTGCTGACTACGAGAAAAAACTCGTATGGAAAACCTATGATGGTTTTTCAGTACGTCCATACTATCGTGCTGAAGATCTTCAGGAACTTGCGTATGCTGGTAAAATACCAGGAGAGTTTCCTTTCGTAAAAGGAACCAAACAAAACAACAGATGGTATATCAGCGAAGGCGTTTGCTGCTGTGACAATGATTTTGCTGCTGCAAACAAAAAAGCATTGACAATCCTTACAAAAGGTGTTGAGGCTATCAAATTTTACATTGACAACAAGAGAACTATCGAAGTTGCTGATTTTGCAACACTATTGAATGGTATTGCACTTGACAAAGTTCCTGTTTATTTCTGCGACAACTGCATTAAGAATACAGAGATCTTGGCAAACTTCCTTAAATATGTTGATACTCTTGGTATTGACAAAGATTCAGTTCGCGCTTCATTCGACTACAGCCCTGTAGGTTTCCTAACCCGTAGCGGCCGTTTCTGCGAAGAAAATGCGTTCGAAGCTCTTGCTGAATGCGTTAAAATGGCAACTCCTTACAAACACGTGCGCGTTATCGCTGTTGACGGATATATCTTCAACAGTTGTGGTGCTACCTCTACTCAGGAATTGGCATTTGCATTGGCTCAAGGTAGCGAATATCTTGCTCGCCTAACCGAGAAAGGTCTTGCTGTTAGCGACATCGCTCGTAAAATCTACTTTGAATTTGCAGTCGGAAGTTCATACTTTATGGAAATTGCAAAATTCAGAGCAGCTCGTATGCTTTGGGCAAATATCGTTGACGAGTATGGTTGCGAAAGCAATTGTGCTGAGAAAATGGTTATCTACGCTACTACTTCAGAATTCAACCAAACCGTTTATGATGCATACGTAAATATGCTTCGCGGTACAACTGAAGCAATGAGTGCTACTATCGCAGGTGTAGATTATCTTGAAGTTCTTCCTTACGACTTCTCATTCAGAGTTCCTACCGAATTCTCAAGCCGTATCGCTCGTAACATCCAAAACATTCTTAAAGAAGAATCACGCTTTGATAAAGTGGTTGACCCTGCTGCCGGTTCATACTATATTGAAACCATTACAGGTCAAATCGCTCAAGCTGCTTGGAACGAGTTCCGCAATATCGAAAATGGCGGTGGTTATGTAGTTAAATTCAAAGAAAACTACATCCAAAACGAAATCAAAGCTATTTCTGACAAGAAAGACAAAGCTCTTGCTACACGTAAAGATACTCTTCTTGGTACTAACCAGTTCCCTAACTTCCTTGAAGTTGCAGGTGAAGAGATTACCAAAGACATCGTTTCACGCGAAGTCAATACCTATATGGGTATGAAAGAGTATGCTGACAACTTCGAAGCTTGCGAAGGTGTTGAGCCTCTAAGACCTTATCGTCTTGCAGAAGCATTCGAGACCCTACGTCTTACTACAGACAGAAGCGGCAAAGAGCCTAAAGCATTTATGCTAACCTTCGGTAACTTGGCTATGTGCCGTGCAAGAGCACAGTTCTCATCTAACTTCTTTGCAGTAGCAGGTATCCGCGTTATCGACAATAACCGTTTCGCTTCTATCGAAGAAGGTGTTAAGGCTGCTCTTGAAAGTGGTGCTGAAATCGTGGTTGCTTGTTCATCAGATGATGAATATGCAGAAGCTGTTCCTCAAATTGCTCAACTTATAGGAGACAAAGCTATCATTGTAGTAGCCGGTGAACCTACCTGCAAAGAGGAATTGCAACAAAAAGGCATTGAAAACTTTATCAGTGTTAAGAGCAATGTTCTTGAAACACTTAGAGGATATCAAGAAAAACTCGGAATTAAACCCCTTTAATACTTGAAGATATGCGTCCTAATTTTAAAGATATAAAATTCGATAAAAACTGCCCTGAGTGTGCGCAGTCTGTTACTCCCGAGCAAAGCATTTGGGAGACTCCGGAGCATATAGATGTGAAGGAGATTTACACTCCGAAAGATAATGAAGGAATGGAACACCTTAACTATGCAGCGGGTGTTGCTCCTTTCCTACGCGGACCTTACAGTACTATGTACGTGATGAAACCCTGGACTGTTCGTCAGTATGCAGGTTTCTCAACTGCTGAAGAGTCAAATGCATTCTATCGCAGAAATCTTGCAGCAGGTCAAAAAGGTCTTTCAGTAGCATTTGACCTTGCTACACACCGTGGATACGATGCTGACCACCCTCGCGTAGTAGGTGACGTTGGTAAAGCAGGTGTATCTATCTGTAGCGTTGAGGATATGAAAGTATTGTTCGACCAGATTCCTCTTAACAAAATGTCAGTTTCTATGACAATGAACGGTGCCGTTCTTCCTATCTTGGCATTCTACATCGTTGCTGCTCAAGAGCAAGGTGCTAAATTGGAAGAGATGCAAGGTACTATCCAGAATGACATCTTGAAAGAGTTTATGGTGCGTAACACTTATATCTA
>JAZRBT010000096.1:0-2771 GCA_045635245.1 Candidatus Coprenecus sp. | reverse complement strand
CCTGATGGCATTCCGAAGATGGCAGTTCCTGCAATGGTGTTTCCTGCAGAACCTCCGGCAACATATTGGACTCCCATTGGTTTGAGGGTCTGCCAGATTTTGTCTCCGGTTTTGCTGTCAACGTGTTGCATACTTCCTTTTGGAAGATGAAACTGCTGTAGCAGTGAGTCATCCTCCAAAACGGCAAGTATATCGGTAAGTGCATTACCTATTCCTAATATGGATTTCATTTTAGTCGTTGTTCATTTGTACAATGTCTGCACTGTCCTGACAATCTCCAATCAAGTATCGGCTGAAATAGTCTGCCATTTTCCAGAAGAAGTATTCGTCCATATCTCCAAATCCGTGGCGTTGTCCGGGAAGATAGAGCATATCGAATCTCTTGTTGGCTCTGATAAGGGCGTCGATTACGCGAGTGGTGTTTGCAGGGTGTACGTTGTCATCCATATCCCCGTGAACAAGTAGAAGGTGACCTTTAAGGTTCTTCACAAGTTCCTGGTTGAAGCGGATGCTGTAGTTGAATACTGTATCACCTTTTTCTGTAACTACCTCTTTTACACCGTGGTGAGTTTCGCTCCACCAGCGGTTGTAGATACGGTTGTCGTGGTTACCTGCGCAAGAAACAGCCACTTTGTAGAAATCAGGATATGAAAGAAGTGCTGCTGTGGACATAAATCCTCCACCTGAGTGTCCGTGGATACCTACTTTGTTAAGGTCAATGTATTTATGGCGTGCAGCAAGTTGTTGCAATGCATATCTGTGGTCTTGAAGAGGATAATCTCTCATATTGCCATAACCGAAGTTGTGGTACCATTTGCTTCTGTCGGGGTGACCACCTCTATGACCTACGGTCACTACGATAAATCCGAGTTGAGCCAAACGGTCGATACGGTTCATACCTTTGCTCCAGAAGTAGTTGGTAGATTCTGTTTGAGGACCTGGATATACATACTCGATGATAGGGTATGATTTGGTAGAGTCAAAATCGAAAGGTTTGTACATTACTCCGAACAGGTCGGTGATACCGTCAGCAGCTTTCACTGTAAATACTTCAGGGAATTTGTAGCCCATTGCGAAAAGCTGGCTCATATCGGTAGTCTCAAGGTCCATAATTTTCACACCTGCGGTAGTGTAAAGTGCATTTGCAGGAGCTGTATCAACTCTTGAGTATGTGCTGACAAAGAACTTGTTGCTGTAGCTGATAGATGTTCTGGTGTCATAGTTTCCACCATTCAGCATTTTAACATTGCCTCCTTTCAAGCTTGCGCTGAAAAGATGTGCGTAGTAAGGATTTTCTTTGGGGTCAAAACCTGTTGCAGTGAAATATACCACTCTGTTTTTAGCATCAATGCGGTCAATAGAAGATACGTGATATGCTCCATCGGTGATTTTTGAAACCAATTTACCTGTTGCATCGTGAAGGTAAAGTTGTGCCCAACCATTGCGTTCTGAACGAACAACCAATTCACCGGTTTCTTTGATAACTTCATAATCAGCTACGTCAATGTAGGTGTTAAGGCGCTCTTTTACCAAAACATATAGAGAGTCCTGTGCAATGTCATATCTGCAGATATCGACTCTGTACTGGTCACGGCTGATACGGGTCATATAGAAGTTGTTGTTGTCTCCTTCCCATACATAAGAGCGGAAATCTTTGTACAAATCTTCCTGAGTATAATTTCTTAGAGCGACTTCGTTGCTTTGATCTTTAAATGCATTTACATTAAGAGTTCTTGCGGTTTTGGTTTCTACATCGAAAAGTAGAACGTATGTCTTGGGACCTGGTTCACCGGGCATTTGGTATTTGTAGGTTTCCAAAGTAGGACGAGGCTCTGAAGTAGAGTTGATTACCCACATTTCCTGAAGGTTTGACAAATCATATTTCTCCATAATGAAGTGTTTTGAATCAGGAGACCAAACCATATTGATAGGATAGCGGTTAGCGGTGTCACGATCTTCGATACCTTTGTAGTTGTCGCCACCATAAGGGACATCTTTAGTTCCATCGAAAGTAAGCTGGTACTCTACAATTGTCGAATCCTTGTCATCCTTCATAATTTTGCGAAGGTTGTCCATATCGGTGTAGAAAAGGTTATATCCCTTTCCATAAACCACGATGCTGGTATCAGGAGCAAGATTTGCCCAATAAGGGAATCTCTCTTTCTTCTCTGTATCAGACACATCGGTAAGTTTTTTAGATGCAATGTCATATTCAAAACGGAAAACTTTCTTGCCGGGTTTTCCTTTTTTGTCATCTTCTTTTTTCTCTTCGTCAAGGGTGGATTGAATCTCAAAAGTGAATGTCTTGTCATCTTTAAGTTTCAAACCTCTGAATGGAATGTGTTGTGCATCAAATGGATCTCTGATGATTTCTGTAAGTTCCATTGCCAGACGGTCCATATCGAAAACCTCAGTTTTGCTTTTCGATGCAGGATCAACGATAAAATATCTGCTTCCGTTGGTGTCTTTCCACTCGTACCAGAATTTGTCTCCTGAAGGGAACCAGTTGGTTCTGACACTTTGTGAAAATACCATTCTGTTGAGTTTTTTGGGAGAGAATCTCTCTGCCAACTCATAATTGGCTGTAGTTACAGGAGTCTGTTGAGCTTTAAGACTCAATCCGAAACACATAGCCAATGCGATAATAGCTAAAATTGTTTTTTTCATATTAAGAATATTTTGAGTTTATGATTTTCAGTCAGTTATAATGATTTGTCCCATTCTCCGATTTCCATATCGTAGATTCTTCCTTGCTCAATGCGGAATCTTAT
>JAZRBT010000095.1:0-1567 GCA_045635245.1 Candidatus Coprenecus sp. | reverse complement strand
CACTTTATCGGAAAAGACAATATCGTTTTCCACTGTATCGTATTCCCTTCTATGCTGAAGGCTTACGGCGACGGCTATATCTTGCCTGAAAATGTCCCTGCAAACGAGTTCCTTAATCTTGAAGGAGACAAAATTTCGACTTCGAGAAACTGGGCTATCTGGTTGCACGAATATTTGAGAGATTTCCCCGGACAACAAGACTTGTTAAGATATACTTTGTGTGCAAATGCACCTGAAACAAAGGACAATGACTTCACCTGGAAAGATTTCCAAAGCCGTTGTAACTCAGAGTTGGTGGCTATATACGGAAACTTTGTCAACAGAGCTGTCGTTTTGACTCACAAGTATTTCGAAGGTGTTGTTCCCGAAAACAGAAAGCCTGAGGCTATTGATGCTGAAACTTTGGCTCAAATCCCTCAAATCAAAAAACGCATTGAGGAGAATCTTGAAAATTACAGATTCCGTGAAGCTTTGAAAGAGGCTATGAATATGGCACGTCTCGGTAATAAATATCTTACCGATACCGAGCCTTGGAAAGTTGCAAAAACCGATATGGACAGAACTGCTTCTATCTTGAATGTATCGTTGAAGATCTGTGCAGATTTGGCTATCGCTTTTGCTCCATTCATTCCTTTCTCAACTGAGAAACTTCTTCAAATGCTAAATTTGTCAAAAGATGTTTTGACTTGGGATACATTGGCAAAAGAGGATATCCTTCTTCCTGGTCATCAGTTGAATAAAGCAGAGTTGCTGTTTACCAAAGTTGAGGACGATGTTATCGATGCACAACTTCAAAGATTGGAAAATATCCGCAAGGAAAATGCAGAGAGAGCTGCCAAAGAACAACCCAAACCTGCTGCAACTCCTCAAAAAGAAGAATGTACCTTCGAAGATTTCGAGAAGATGGATATTCGTACAGCTACCGTATTGGAGGCTGAACGTGTTCCCAAAACTGAAAAGTTATTGAAACTTACCATCGATACAGGAATCGATACCAGAGTAATCGTATCTGGCATTGCTGAATATTATACTCCGGAGCAAATGGTTGGAAAACAAATATGTATCCTTGCAAACCTTGCTCCTCGTAAAATCAGAGGCATTGAGTCCAAAGGTATGATTCTTATGGCTAAAGAACCTGATGGTGCGATGAGAGTAGTATCTCCTGAGGAGAGATTGGCGAACGGGGCAAATGTGGGTTAATTCCCATATTTGTCTATCAGTTCCAATTCTTCCGGAGTATATAGGATATTGTCAAGATATCCGCTTTGACCGAGAATGATAATGGCTGCAATGAGAATTATAATCATTGCGGCTATTATTATTAAGGTATTGCGAAGAGCGTGGCCTTTCTTCTGAGGCTCTTTTTCAGTATTTGTTTCAGTTTGCTGTTCGGACTCGTTGCCGGGATCTTCTATAGGAGTTTCCCCTTTCTCTATTTCAGAGTTTGTTTCATTTTCAGAGTCCACTTTGGCTTCGTCGTTCGAAGCCTCTTCCTGAGTTTCTTTTGCTATGTCAGTTTCAGCTTGCTGTTCGGACTCGTTACCGGGACTTTCTATAGGAGTTCCCC
>JAZRBT010000094.1:0-15105 GCA_045635245.1 Candidatus Coprenecus sp. | reverse complement strand
ATTGCTGGATCGTTGACTATAATTTTAGCATCTACATCAACGACAGCCTTTGTATCACCAAGAACTGCCAAATAGTTCATTGATACATATACAAAGGTTTGTACATTGGGTTCCTTTCCAATCTTTAAATCTTGTTTTGGTACTTCAACAGGCTCTTTTGGTGATACCTCTGGACCAAATACCCACTCTACATTTTGATTTCCATATCCAACTCCTTCATATACATTAAAGTGAGTAGCAACTCCCTTTACTGTTATCAATGAACTAGTCAAAGTAACATTTCCGGTCATAGGTTCCAAACTTTTATCAGTTGTACCAAGGTTCAATTGTGCAAATGGACGTCTTAGGTAAATTGTTGGAGATGTTCCCAAATCATCGAATTCTTTTTCTGCGTGGAAGAATGCAGCTCCATTGTCATTATTAAGGTTACGGCAATTCAACTCTATAGATTTCAATGAAGAAAATGCACCCTCTGCATCTACTTGTACATATTCGTTTTCCTTTTGTGCCCAGAAAAGAATATCATACATCTGACCTTGAATCAAATTTAACTCTACTTTTGTACTACCACTAATAGATTTTACAGTTTGATAGATGACATTATTAGTTCCTACTTGATAAACTTCAACCAAGAGTTGGTTAACATTTTCCGCTGATCCAAAATCAGCTTTGGTTTCCATTTGAGTTGGAACCTCTATCGTGAAAGTTGTAGGGCCCTCTATTTGAGGCTCAACAAGACTTTCCTGACAAGATGTAGCGAATAGCATAGCAGCTATTGCTACCAATGAAAGAAAATACTTTTTCATAAAAATTGGTTTTAAATTATTATAAAGGTTTTTTTAATTTGGTTGTTTCGGTGGTGGGTTGTATAAACCAAGTTTATGGATATTTTTGCTCAGTTTGTGACAATTGGTTGGTTGTCAGCCTCATATAAGCTATCCGTAAAAACCTGGGGTTATGTGCTTTAGGATTTCTCTTGGTGGGAGGAATCTTTCTGCTTTACAAAGGTAATATTATTTCTGATACTGCTATCAAATTTGGTATTTTTTTAATGCTATACTCCTTTGTATGAGGAGATTAAGTTTACCTTTTTACAGTATAAATCATACTAATATATTTCTCAATGCTTGCAAATAAGGGAGTTATAGGAATTTGCAAAATTTTCTCAAAACGAGGGTCTTTGTCTTAAAATTATAAAAACTCATTATATGAATTCTTTTTTTGGATATTTAGTTTCACCTTAATATCTTTGCTGCGATTATTTCGTCGACGATTTAATCCGATTTTAAATTAACATAAGGGGTGCCGTATATCCTGAGATTTTCCCGGGCGGCTGAGATTAGACCCAGAGACCTGATTCAGATAATGCTGACGTAGGCCAATATCTCGAGTACATTTGTACGCCCCTTGCATTTTAACCAAATATGCGAGGTTTTTTATTTTTAACACTTGCTGTATTGTTTGCAGCCATTCCGACAGGGGCACAAGGTGCTCCGGTCGAAGACACTCTTAGGGTTGAACAACTCGACAGTGTAATTATTTCTGCCTCAAGGGCCAACAGAACCACTCCTGTAACTTACACTCTGATTTCTGCCAAGGAATTGAAGCAGAACAATCCTATTTATTCCATTCCGATGTCTCTCTCTTTGCAGCCCTCTGTGGTTTCGGTGAATGAAGGGGGAACCGGTCTGGGTTATTCCAAGATGACTGTTCGCGGTAGTAAAGGAACGCAGGTCAATGTGACTGTCAACGGAGTTCCATTGAACAATCCCGAATCGCAGGAGGTGTTTTGGGTGAATATTCCCTCTTTGGGCAATTTCCTCAGTTCCATTCAATTGCAAAGGGGTATCGGAACTTCTTCGAATGGTACGGGGGCTTTTGGAGCAAGTATCAATATGTCCACTGCCACTGTCTCTGCAAGGCCTTATGCCGCAGTGGATTTGGGCGCCGGATCGTATAACACTTTCACTGCAATGGGTGCTGCAGGAACAGGAAGGATGAAATCGGGGGTTTTCTTTGATTTTGCTTATTCGAGAAATTATACCGACGGATATATCAGAAATGCCTGGGCAAATGTTCAGTCGCTTTTTGCAAACATAGGGTGGATTAATGAGAAGAACTCTCTGAAACTCACTTATTTGATGGGAGACCAGCACACCGGTATCACCTGGAATGGCATTTCTCTGGAGCAGTATGAAAAGGATCGCAGATATAACTCTGCCGGGGAGTATTACGACCAATATGGCAATGTCAGATATTACGATAACGAGAGTGACAATTATACCCAACATTTCGTAATGCTCAACTATACCCGCCAGTTCTCCTCAAAACTTTCCTGGAGCACTTCGCTGAATTACACTCGCGGAGATGGTTACTACGAGAACTACAAGTCGGGCAAAGAATCTGCTGATTATGGTTTTGCAGATGTGTTTGAAGGGGATTTCATCATCAGAAAGGCGATGGGCAACGATTTGTATTTGCTTTCTTCGGACTTGAAATACAACTCTTCGGTACTCGATCTCAGAGGGGGTATCAATCTTTCTCTCTATGATGGTGACCATTTTGGAAAGGTCCTTTGGAGTGATATTATCGGAACTGAGAGCGGTTACGATTACGAAAATCACTATTGGTACGCCAACAATGGACTCAAAAAAGAGGCAAGTGCCTACATAAGAGGGGAATATACTCCTGTAGAATGGCTTACAGCTTATGCCGATCTCCAATACAGAGGTGTTTCTCTAAAGATGGCAGGTCCGGATGATGATGGTGCTCCGCTGGATTATAATAAGGTATGGAACTTTTTCAATCCCAAAGCAGGGGTAAGTTTCAATATCGGAAAAGGCCACAGGGCATATATTTCGGGTGCGATAGGACATCGAGAACCTGGAAGAAGTGACATCAAGGAGGTGATTATCAGCCAGAACTATGGCGACGACATTTCAGAACTCAAACCAGAGATGATGCTCGATGTAGAGGTGGGCTACTCATACGAGAGTGAGAAGTTTGCTGCATCTGCCAATATCTACCTGATGGAGTATTGGGATATGCTGCTCGAAACCGGAAAACTCAGCGATGTGGGATATGCCATCAAAGAGAATGTCGGCAAAGGTTACAGAAGAGGTATTGAACTTGCCCTCGGCTGGAAACCCCTCAAATGGCTTTCTATTGATGCAAACACCACATTGAGCCTCAATAAATTAAAGGATTTCAAGGGATATTTCGACAGAATCAACTCTTCGTGGGAATATCTTCCGGGACAGCAGGAGATAGATTTCGGAGAGACCACAATGCTGATGTCTCCATCGGTCATCTCGATGTTGCAGTTCTCCTTCAGACCATTTAAGAATACCACTATCTCCATTAATGGCAAATATGTTGGAAAACAATATATTGACAATACTGCCTCACAAGAGAGGGCCATCCCCGAGTATTACACTCTGAATCTGATGGCGACCCATACATTTACCCTTCCTTCGGGGGCGATAGAACTCAGCGGATATATAAATAATTTAACCAATCATCTATATTATGCAGACGGATGGATATATAATGTTTATGATGTCGACAGTGGCAAAATCATCTCAGACATTGGAATCTTCCCTCAAGCACCTATTAATTTTATGCTTAAAGTAGGATACCGATTCTAAAGGATGATGCTCCGGGGGTCATTTATTGACGTCCGAGATATGCAGTAAGTGCTTTACTGTACTCTATCTGAGCATTTATATACCCTTCAGTAGCCTGAAACAGTGTCGATTGAGTGGTCAGCAAATCTGACATTGAGACGAGCCCGGCCTGGTACTCATTGGTCTGCCTTTCGACACTGTTTTTTGCCATATCCACATTCTCTGCAGCCACAGCCATCTTTTCCCAGCAGACATTCACTTCGAGCCACAACTGACGAATCTGCAGTAGCAGCATAGAATCGAGATAATCCTGTTCGTTACGGGCTTTTTCCACCTGATAACCAAGTCTTTTCAGTTTATGAGAGGCCTTGCCCCAATCTGAAATGGGAATCGACACAGTTGCAAACACAGTTCCGTTGAACTGCGATTCGGTAATATGTGAATATCCTGTAGAAGCCCCAACCATCACCGACGGAAGTACCTCTCCAAGGGCCATTCTCTTCTCCAGTTCCTTCGCCTGCACCATCAGATTCAGCAACTTTCCTTCATCCAACGACTCGAGCATCTGCTCCTCGGGCATATAGTAACTTTCAGGCGAGAGAAGCGTCTTGAAATTATCTGCCAGCTTCACACTGTCGATATACGGAGTCGCACCGTCTGCCATTTGCTCCACGAAACAATATCTCTGACCGATAGAGTTAAACAGCTTCATCTTCAACAAGCGTATCCCTCCCTGCAACTCAATTTTTCCGCTGCGGAGTTCATTTCTTTTTATCTTGACCAGAAGCAAATCGGTATCGGTAGTCAGACCGGCATCCACTGCCGCCTGAGCATCCTCCTGCAGCGACTCCAGAAGTTCCTCCAATTGTTCAAAAGTCTTCATCTTCTGCTCCAATGCGACTATTTCCCAATAAGATTGCTCCACTTGCTCATTTGTAGTGCGGGTCTGTATCTTGTACTGTAACTCGGCAGCCTTCACCCCTACCTTTGCCAACTGATTTCCTTTGACGATTCGTCCTCCGACAAACAGGGGCTGAACCACCATCAGCGAGACATTGAAACCATAATCCAACATTGTAAACTCGTACGGAGTCCCAAATTGTTTGTTCAACTCTTTGAGCACCCTATCCATCCCCATTGCAAGTTTTCCATCTCCCAAAAGGGAGTATGCATCGAGTCTGATGAGGGGATTATATGACCAGAAGCCAAAAGAATTGATTGACACTTTCGGAAAATATTCGGTAAAAGCCTCTCTCTTTTGAGACTGCGCAGAGAGGAAATCCAGATGGGAATTCTTCAAATATGGATCACTTGCAGCAGCCATCTCCTTGCACTCCTGCAGCGACAAGGTTACCGATTGGGCAGCCACCTGAAGTGCCCCAAACAGGGACAAAAACACTATAGTAAATACTCTAATCTTCATCGCAAATATCCTTTACAGGTTTTTGATTTCTATACATCAGCCAATAGCAGACAGGCATTATCTCCACTATCAGTACTATTGAAAGCATTGTGCCAAAGCATATTACAACACCCATAGGCATCCACAGGTCATCGGCACTGATAACCATTGGCAACACTCCAAGAGCTGTGGTACAAGAGGTCAGGAATATAGGTCTTGCCCTTCTTTTTCCTGCTTCCATCGCAGCCGTACGGACATCGAATCCCTCTTCGTGGCGCAAAGCCTCAGCATACTCGAACATCAGGATACCATTTCTGACCACAATTCCGATAAGACTCACCACTCCCAACACAGCTGTAATACTGAAATCGAGTTTGAAAATCCACAGTCCGAATGAAGCTCCGAAAAGACACAACAGGCTCAAAACAATCGTCAAGACCGAAAGTGAGATATTTTTAAAGTGGTACAACAGGAAGGCGAACAATACCACCACTGCACAAATCAATGAGAGAAGTATCTCCGGAACAACCTTTCCATTGACACTCGAAAGTCCTCCAAATTCTACTGTTACTTCTTCCGGAAGTTTGGGAGTTATCTCTGAATTGATATATCGTTTGATTTGTCTGACTGCATCCGGCTGGCTGCATCCTATATTAAGATCGGCATATACCGATACAGCATCTTTTCCTCCGATATGGGATATAACTTCGGGATGCCACTCTGGAGTTATCTGTGCTATCTGTCTCAGAGGGACCATTACCGAAGGGATTGTGGCAGGAACCATCTGGTCCATCAAATCGGCATAAGACATTTCGGAAGTGATAGTCGAACTATACAGATTTACAGGTACTTTCTTTCCATCTTCCCACAAGGTTGCAAGATTTCCGCCAGAGGTAAGTTCTGCCAAATAGAATGAGAGGAATGCTCTGTTCACCCCCAATCGCGAAGACTCATAATCGTCCATAGAAAGGGATATCACCGACTTGCTCTTATCGTTGTCACTATGAACCCACTTCAGAGTAGAGCCCATCGACTCCACCATATACTCCCTGAGGGAATCGGCAAAAGGCTGCATCTGATAGGACTCCCCTCCTTTGAAAGAGATTTGAATGGGGGCAGGAGTTCCCTGATAATCCAACTGTTTGAATCTGATTTGGGCTGCAGGAAAATAGCACTCATATTTTTTCTCATAATCCAGAAGAATCTCTGCGGTCAATTTGGAATCGACAGTATTTACAATCATCTGCGCAAATGTCTCCGAAGGAATTTTTGGAGAATAAGTGGTATGAAATCTTGGGGCACCTGTTCCAATGAATGAGGTCACCGAGACAATTCTTGGGTCTCTTCTGAGAATTGCAGATAGTGAATCGGTAACTTGTTTTGTCTGCGAAAGGGTACAATCCGGTTCAAGATAAATCTCCACAGCAAAATAATTTCTTACTGCCATCGGCATCATCTGGATATTGATTCGGGTAAAAAGGAATACCCCGAGCAGAACTATTGCCACGCCGGTTCCCACTGTCGCGTATGGATGGCGGAAACAAATCCTCTGCAATTTCTCATATCCGCTCTGAATCGAATGGAAAAGATGATTCTGGAATCTTGTAACTATTGTCCCCTCAGAGTGTCCAAAGCGCTTGATATAACGCACTTCCAGAGAAGGGACCACACACACCGCATAGACCAGTGAGGCGGTCAATGCTATCAATATCACCCAAGGGAACATCTTGACAAAGTCTCCGAGATAGCCCGAAATAATTCCAAGAACAGGGAAGAACATCAAACTGATAGATGTAGTGGCGAGCAACATCGGAACAAAAAGTTCCTTCATACTCACCGCTGCAGCATCCACTCTGCGATACCCTTTGGAGATTTTGTCCATATAGCCGTCCATCGTTATCACCGCATCGTCTACAATCATTCCCAGCACCACTATCAAAGCTGCGAGGGTAACAGTATTCAAATCCATTCCCACAAGGTACATTATAGAAACAGCCACTGCCACACATACAGGAACAGAAGAACTCGCTATCAGGGCCGAACGCATCGGAAACAGGAACAACATCACCACTATCACCACTACCATCGATATGAGCAAATCCCTGAGGAACGACCACACCGATACCCTGACCACCTCAGGTTGGTCGGAAATGGTTGTAAGGGTAACACTTTCGGGCAATTCCCCTTTATACTTTTCCACAACTGCCTTTACCTCCTCCCCAAAATCGACGATATTGTTCTTCGGTTTCATCTCTATAGAGAGAATCAAGGCTGCACTTCCATTATATTCCACATAAGAGGTTGGCTCTTTGTAACGCCTCTCCACATTTGCTATATCTTTGACTCTGAGCACCTGACCGCCAGGGCCGGACCACACGATACTCTCTTCCACCTGCACCTGCGAAGAGACATTTTCTTCTACCAACAGTGGAGAATTTATATAATCTGTCTTGAATGTTCCGCCCAAAAGTTGCAATGCTCCGCTCTGAAGTTCCAGCGCAAGAGAACTGTTGTTCAGAATATACCGGGAGAGGATTTGCTGATCTACAGTAACTGCTATTTCCTCCTGTTGGGCACCCAATATTTTAACCGAAGCAAGTTTGTCCAGCTCATACAGTTTTGAAGAAAGCTCCTTGGCATAACTTTCCAATTGCGAATAACTCTTGTCTGAAGACTCCATTGCCACGAGCATCGACGATACGCTTCCGAACTCATCCAGCACTCTTACCGCCAGCACTCCGGGAGGCAAGGTCAATCTGGCAGCATCGAGTTTCATCTTGATCTTGGTCCAGACCTCATTTTTCTTCTGCGGAGAACAGTCCAGATTCACATAGATGTAACAAATACCATTTTGGGTAATGGAACTCGACGAGAGCAACACCTCCGGAACGGTAAACAGAATATCTTCCAGAGGTTTGGTGAGTTGCTGCTCCACCTGGGCAGCAGATGCCCCCGGATAGACTCCGACCACCAGCCCTTCCTTTATCTCAAAAGTAGGAAATTCATCCTTATTAATTTTCAAAATGGAGAAAACACCCAGTATAACAAACACTGCCACAATAAGATAAACAATGTTTCTATACCGAATCACTCCCTGAACAAAACCGGCTCTATCCTTTTTCATAACACATTCACACTCATTCCGGTAGATACTTTTGAGGCTCCGGACACTATCACCTGGTCTCCGATATTCAAACCTTCGGTAACATTGCCACCCTTTCCTGCAAATCCATCCACACGAATATACCTTTTATATACTTTGCCCTCGGAAACAATCCAAACATATTTTCCCTGAGTGTCAATATCTACAGCCGAGGAGGGAACTGTAATTATTTCATTGGCACCGGTCACAGGGAATTTCACTTTACATATCATTCCCGGCATAATGTCATTAACCTCAGAAAGAGGTTGGACAAAACAATCATAAGTATGGCTCATTGCCGATCCGACCACCCCTTTTGAGGTGATTTTCCCTTCCACCGAAGAGACATTCAACGCCGGAATATCTATCAATGCTTTCATTCCCGGAACCATTGAGGCAATTTCTCTTTCGGGGACAGAGAATTTTATCTTGACTGTAGAGAGATCGACCAGTCTGAAAAGAGGTGCTCCGATCGAGACATTTACCCCCTGCTCCACATAAACATCACTCACCGTCCCATCAAAAGGTGCCCTTACGGTACACTCCTTCAAAGACTCCTGAGCAGAATAAGCCATTGCCCTGGCCTTTGACAGAGAGGTTTCCACATCCACCATCTTCACATCTGCCACTCCTCCTTTGTCATAGACACTCTTCACACGGGCATAACCATCTTCTGCCTGGGAGAGAGTCGCCATTGCAAAATCGTAGCTGCTGCGAACACTCTTTGAATCAATATATACCAGAGAGTCCCCCTTGGAAACCACATCTCCCTGAGAGACTGCCACATTTTCAAAAATACCGGAATGGGGCGAAGTGACAGTAACCATACCTCCTGCCACAACCTCTGCAGGATAAACTACACAATGTCCATCTTCAGCAGGAGCAATGGTCAGAACCTCCACATTCACCTGTGACTTTGTCTGAACCTTGTTACTTTTTTCCCCACTGCAGGACAGAAAAAGGGAGGCAGCCCCCATTAAAACTATCGTATAAAAGACTTTTCTCATAATCCATTTAATCTGTAATAAACTCCTCTTATAAGTAAGAAAGACAAATATAGGTAAAATACCTCTACTATTTTACACAGAAGAGATACAGAATAATATCCTCGCAAAATATATGCTATTAATTGGATTATAGCCCGGTTTTTTTGGGGCATTTTGCAAAATATGTTAACTTGCGTTGTTAATACAACTTGATAATTATACTAAACAATACATTTATTATGAGCAAATATCCCAAAATTGGTATCCGTCCTACCATTGACGGTCGTCAAGGCGGTGTGCGTGAAAGTCTTGAAGACAAGACAATGAATCTGGCAAAAGCTGTTGCCGAATTGATTTCAAACAATGTAAAACATCCTGACGGAACTCCCGTAGAATGTGTCATCGCCGATGGAACTATCGGCCGCGTGGCAGAGACAGCCGCTTGTCAGGCAAAGTTTGAACGCGAAGGTGTAGGTGCCACCATTTCAGTCACTTCTTGCTGGTGTTATGGTTCTGAAACAATGGATATGCACCCACATTGGCCAAAAGCGGTATGGGGATTCAATGGAACCGAGCGTCCCGGTGCTGTGTATCTTGCAGCAGTATTGGCAGGTCACGCCCAAAAAGGTCTTCCAGCCTTTGGAATCTATGGTCACGATGTTCAGGATTTGGCAGACAACACTATTCCGGAAGATGTCGCGGAAAAAATTATCCGTTGGGCAAAAGCGGCTCTTGCTGTGGCTACAATGCGTGGTGAAAGTTATCTTTCTATCGGCAGCCAATGTATGGGTATCGCAGGAAGTATTGTAGATCAGAATTTCTTCCAGGAATATCTCGGTATGAGAAACGAAAGTGTGGATGAAACTGAGATTCTACGCAGAATGGAGGAAGGAATCTACGACCACGAAGAATACGAAAAGGCGATGGCCTGGACCGAAAAATATTGCAAGGTAAATGAAGGTTGGGACAAGAACCGCCCCGAAAAGCAAAAAGATCGCGCAGGAAAAGATGCGGACTGGGAATTTGTCGTAAAAATGACTTTGATTATTCGCGACCTGATGTTGGGAAATCCACGTTTGCGTGAGATGGGATTCAAAGAGGAAGCTATCGGTCACAATGCCATTGCTGCAGGATTCCAGGGACAACGCCAATGGACCGACTGGAAACCCAATGGAGATTTTTCAGAAGCGCTCCTTTGCAGCACATTTGACTGGAACGGTATCCGCGAAGCCTATGTATTGGCTACAGAAAACGATGCCTGCAATGGTATTGCAATGCTTTTCGGCAAACTGCTAACAGGTTGCGGACAAATGTTCTCAGACGTTCGTACATATTGGAGTCCTGAAGCTGTAAAACGTGTTACCGGCAAAGAACTCAGCGGAATCGCTGCCGGTGGTATGATTCACCTTATCAACTCAGGAGCGACCACTTTGGATGCTACCGGAGCGAGCACCAATGCTGCAGGAGAACCTTGTATGAAACCAGCCTGGGAAATGACCACTGCTGATGTGGAGGGTTGTTTGAAAAATACCAACTGGATGCCTGCTGACAGAGACTATTTCAGAGGTGGCGGATTCTCCAGCAACTTCCTTTCAAAAGGTGGAATGCCTGTAACTATGAGCCGTTTGAACCTTATCAAAGGATTGGGCCCTGTGCTACAAATCGCAGAAGGCTGGACTGCAGACATCGACCCCGAAATTCATCAGGTGCTCAATATGCGTACCGACCCTACCTGGCCTACCACTTGGTTTGTTCCCCGTTTGGATGAGACCAAAGCACCTTTCAAAGACGTTTATTCTGTAATGAACAACTGGGGAGCAAATCACGGAGCTATCAGTTACGGTCATATCGGAGCAGATTTGATCACTCTGGCATCTATGCTTCGTATCCCTGTTTGTATGCACAATGTTCCCGAAGATAAAATTTTCCGTCCTGCAGTGTGGAATGCCTTCGGAATGGATAAAGAAGGAGCAGACTTCCGCGCCTGCCAAACTTATGGACCAATCTATAAATAGAACAGTATGATTACCAATCTACACTTTGAAGAGTTCATCCGTCAGGCACATCGTGTAGGCGATGCAGGACTGACTGTATGCAGTAGCGGTAACTTGTCGTGGCGTATCGGTGACCAAGCCCTGATTTCAGGTACAGGTTCGTGGGTCCCCACTATTCAGAAAGAGAAAATCTCCCGTTGCCTTATCGCAACAGGAGAAGTTCTCAATGGGGTAAAACCCTCTATGGAAAGTGGTTTTCATCTCGGAGTACTACGTAACCGTCCAGACGTGAATGTGGTACTTCACTTCCAATCTCCCTATGCCACAGCCATTTCCTGCAAAAGAGAAAAGCCTACAAACTTCAATGTCACTGCGGAAGTTCCCTGTCACGTAGGACGCGAAATTCCTATTATCCCATACCTCCGCCCGGGCTCTGCAGAACTTGCAGCTGCTGTAGTGGAGGCTATGAAGGAACACAACTCCATCCTGCTGACAAACCACGGACAAGTGGTATGCGGAAAAGATTTTGACCAGGCCTTCGAACGTGCAATGTTCTTTGAAATGGCTTGCAGAATCATTATACAGAGTGGTGGAGACTATACAGTCCTCACTCCTGAAGAAATTGAAGACCTGGACACATATGTCCTTGGCAAGAAAACCCCACTAAAATAATTTTTGAAACAAAAGATGGACAAAGTATACCTTGCCGCCGATTTCGGGGGTAGCAGCGGACGAATCATTGCCGGATGGTTAGAGGATGGACATATCCAAATGGAAGAAATTCACCGTTTCGGAAATCATCCTGTGAGACTTGGAAATACCCTATACTGGGATTTTCCTGCACTTTTTGACCAGATGATTACAGGGCTCAAGAAAGCATCTGCCAAAGGTTATCCTGTGGTGAGCCTCGGCATCGACACCTGGGGGGTGGACTTTGGCCTGATTGACCGAGACGGACAGTTGCTTGGCAATCCTGTCTGCTATCGGGACGAGCGCACTGCCGGAATTCCTGAAGAAATTTCCAAAACTCTCGATTCCCGGACCCTCTATTCGAGGACAGGTATTCAGTCGATGGAAATCAATACTTTGGCGCAACTGTACAGCATTAAAGGGAGTGCCCAACTCGAAGCAGCCGAGCATCTTCTGTTTATGCCCGACCTGTTCAGTTATTTCCTCACAGGGAATATAAACAATGAATACAGCATTGCCTCAACTTCTGAAATTCTGGATGCCCGCACTCGTGAATGGTCGTGGGAGAGTATTGAGGCATTGGGACTGCCGAAACATATTTTTGGCAAAATCGTGATGCCCGGGACTGTACGAGGCAGATTAAAACCAGAAATTGCTGCCGAGACCGGACTCGGTGAGATTCAGGTGGTTGCAGTAGGATCGCACGACACTGCCTCAGCTGTCGCTGCCATTCCTGCAATATCAGAGGAAGAGCCTGTGACATTCCTCAGTTCGGGTACCTGGTCCCTTTTGGGAGTCGAATTGCCCGAGCCTGTGCTGACCGAAGAAGCGCGTCAGGCCGGATTCACCAACGAAGGTGCAGTCGGAGGCGGTATCCGTTTCTTGCAGAATATCACCGGATTATGGATTTTGCAACGCCTTATGGCAGAGTGGAAAGAGGCAGAAGATGAGCAAAGTTTCGACACATTGCTTCCTGCTGCCGCTAAGGCTCAGGTTTCCAGTTACATTCCCGTAGCGGATCAGACATTTATGAACCCTCCGTCAATGGAAAAAGCCATCACCGACTATTGCCAAAAATCGGGACAACCCGTTCCGCAGACCAAAGCAGAGATGACAAGATGCGTACTCCAATCATTGGCAGCAAAATACAAAGAAGCGGTCAATGGACTTGATTCTATTTTGCCACAGCGTCCCAAACGATTGCACATAATCGGTGGTGGTTCTCAAAATGGTTTGCTCAACCAGCTTACAGCCGATGCATTGGAGATCCCTGTATGGGCAGGACCTGTAGAAGCTACTGCAATGGGCAACATTCTGGTTCAGGCTATGGCTGCAGGAGAAGTGGCAGATTTGGCAGCATTGCGAGAAGTGGTCAGAGGCAGTGTTGCTCCACAGATTTTTAATCCCAAAATCTCAAGATAATGAAAAACAAGCTGATAGAAAAGAAATACCTGGTTACATTCATTCTCATTACCTCACTCTTTGCTCTTTGGGGGTTTGCCAACGATATAACAAATCCGATGGTAGCTGCATTCCAGACCGTAATGGAACTCTCCACATTTGAGGCATCCTGGGTCCAATTCGCTTTTTACGGAGGATACGCCACAATGGCTATCCCTGCGGCATTGTTCATCAGGCGATACAATTACAAGAGCGGTATCCTTCTAGGACTTGGATTGTATGCAATCGGAGCATTTCTGTTCATTCCGGCTGCAATGATGCAGAACTTTTTGTTCTTTTGTCTTTCATTGTATATCCTGACATTCGGACTTGCCTTTTTGGAAACCACAGCAAATCCTTTTATCCTCTCATTGGGCTCAAAAGAGACAGCTACCCGCCGTCTGAACCTTTCACAGGCATTCAACCCGATGGGATCACTCCTGGGAATGGCAGTGGCATCCACAATTGTCCTCCCCTCCCTTTGGTCTGACCAGCGGAACAGTGCCGGGGAGACCTTCTTCCACACCCTCAGCGAAGCAGAAAAAGCCAATATCAGATTGCACGATTTGGCAGTCATCAGAGATCCCTATGTCATTCTGGGAATCGTGGTTCTGATTATCTTCGTGATTATTGCATTCAAAAAGATGCCCCAGACCAATGTCTCTGCCCAACAAGATAAAGCGACAAATACCGTCAAGCGTCTGTGGAACAACTCAGTCTATCGCGAAGGGGTTATAACTCAAGTATTTTATGTTGCTGCACAGATTATGGTTTGGACCTACATCATCCACTACGCAGACAATTTGGGGATAAATAAAGCTACCGCTCAGAATTTCAATATCCTCGCTATGTGTCTGTTCCTGGGAGGACGTTTTATCTGCACCTTCCTTATGAGGTACATAAACACACGTCTTCTGCTGGCAATTTTCGGCATCGGAGCAATGCTCTGCACATTAGGCACCATCACCATTGTCGGCAACTTGGGACTCTACTGCCTCGTAGGAATCTCAGCCTTTATGTCGCTGATGTTCCCTACCATTTATGGTATTGCTCTGGAAAATGTTGAAAGTCAGGACACATCCCTGGGTGCTGCCTTTCTGGTAATGGCAATTGTGGGCGGCGCCATTATGCCACCCCTGCAAGGATTGATTATTGACAAACAGGAGATTCTACATCACCCCGCAGTAAATATCTCCTTTGTCCTCCCGCTAATCAGCTTTGCAATCATCACCCTCTACGGCTTCAGAAGCTACCGAAGAGTCGCATAAGCCACATTTCGCTCAAGAGAAAAAAATTAGGTTGCATCAACATCCGTTGTTGCAACCTATTAATATTCTTCCTCGTTAAAAAAGCATTTGAAACCTATAACTAATTGATAATCAGTATTAAATTTTATCACACAAGTTTATATGGCTACTTTTTAAGACTTTCACTCGTATTTTGACAACCTATTCGAGATACTGTCCCCAATCAGAATCAGCATAAGCATCCTCACAACCCGTTGGTACAATCAGATTTTTAAACTTGCCAAACGAGTCATTAAGCTTTGGTGGTACTTGAGGGCAACATACTATTGTATCAATCTTACAATAGTGAAAAGCCTCCTCTCCAATCTCTCTAACACTACTACCAATAATGATACTTGTTAGGTTCTCGCAACCAATGAATGCTCTCTCTCCAATATTAGTCACGCTATTAGGGATAGTGATACTTGTTAGGTTCTCGCAAGCACAGAATGCTCCCATCCCAATATTAGTCACGCTATTAGGGATTGTGATACTTGTTAGGTTCTCGCAAGCACAGAATGCTCCTATTCCAATATTAG
>JAZRBT010000093.1:0-13549 GCA_045635245.1 Candidatus Coprenecus sp. | reverse complement strand
CATTTGCAGAGTTGGTTGTAACTCTTTCGGGAGCTCCACCCTCTTTTGATACTACAAAGATATCCGAGCCACCAAGTCTGTATGATGCAAAAGCGATTTTGCTTCCGTCAGGACTCCATACAGGTTGGGTGTCATAACTCTGGTTGGTGGTAATTTGCAAAGCTCTACCTCCGTTTACAGGTACTGTGAAAATATTTCCCTGATATGTGAATGCGATGGTGGTTCCATCGGGAGAGATGGCGCTGTAACGCATCCATAGAGGGGTGTTCTCTTCAGCTTGGGCAGCAGATGTTGCAAGTGCCACAAATGCCAAAGCTGTAAATAAAATCTTCTTGATGTTTAACATAGTACAATAATTATTTGCAAACCATAATATTCAATATCATACTGTCGGTCACTTGCATTCCGGTCGAGCCGATCGAGCCGAGATTTCTGATGGTCTTCTCGACATCGTCTTCGATAATACCGTCGTTGCTGGTGACAAACTTGTTGTCCAAAGCCAGGATTGCCGATTGGACAGCAGAGGATACTCCTGAAGCAACTTTCAGGGCGCAGCCCACTTTCGCTCCGTCGCAAACCATACCGGTGATGTTTCCAATCATATTCTTGATTGAGTAGCAGATTTGCTCCAAAGTTCCTTTCTTAAGCATTACGATACCGCAAGATGAACCTGTCGAGGCAATCACACAACCGCAAAGTGCTGAGAGTTTGCCTAAGTATCCTTTGATGTGGATAGCTACCAGGTGGCTGAGGGTAAGTGCTCTGATAAGTTCTTCTTCAGTGTTTCCGAATTGTTCTGCTGCAGCGACCACAGGCATTGTAACGGTAATACCCTGGTTTCCGCTTCCTGAGTTACTCATTGCGGGAAGTGTACAACCTGCCATACGGGCATCTGAAGCAGCGGCAGTCTGAGCCATACAATGGGTCAGCAGACCATTTCCGAAAACGTGCTGGTGAATGTTGGCCTGAATGGTACGACCGACCTGAAGACCATATTCGCGTGCAAGGCCCTCGACAGCGAGTGCTTTATTCATTGTTGCAGCCTCTAATATGAATGATATGTCTTTCAAATCTGCAGTTGTTGCAAATTCATATATCTTGTTCATATTAAGGTGATAGTCTAATGTGGTACGAGTCGCTTTGGCTTCAGTTTGTGCCTGCTCCCGAGTCGAGTTGTCACTTCTGTTGTCCAAAAGGATTTGGTCGTCTTTAGCCACAAATACGATAGCATCGTGGTCGTCGGCAATGATAGTTCTTCCGATGTGCTCCTCTCCATTTTCACCGGTGAAATATGCTTTGGCATCGATGAAAAGTTTCTTGTCAGTTTGGGCCAATGCAATTTTTACATTACCTGCAGTGGCAGAGTACTCTTTTGCCTTTTCTACATCAGAGGGGGTAAGGTCTTTAAGAACCTCAAGTCCGTATTCTGCTTTGCCACAAACCATTGCCAATGCTACAGCAATGTTGAGTCCCACCATTCCTGTTCCGGGGATTCCCACACCCATTGCATTTTTAAGGATGTTGGCACTTACCTCCACAACGATTCTCTGAGGTACCTGGCCGGGGAAAAGTGAGCACGCTTTGGCTACTGCCAATGAGACAGCCACAGGCTCGGTGCACCCTAATGCGGGTTTTACTTCGCGATGCAGTAATTCAATAATGTCATCGTAGGTCTGTCTGTCCATAATCTGTATTCCTTATTTAGATTCTGCCAAATATTTTTCAGCATCCATAGCTGCTCTACAACCTGCACCTGCTGCATTGATAGCCTGGCGGTATGTAGGGTCCTGAACGTCACCTGCTGCAAAAATACCTTCGCGAGAAGTTTTACAGCTCTTGCCTTGGGTAACGATATAACCTTCAGCATCTGTTTCAATCCATTCGCGGAAGATGTCTGAGTTTGGATGGTGTCCGATGGCAAGGAAGAAACCGTCGATGTCGATAGTTCTTTCTACACCTTCGTTGTTTTTAAGGATAGCACCGGTAACACCCATTTCGTTTCCGATAATCTCTTTTGTCTGATGTTCCCAAAGAACTTCGATGTTAGGAGTGTTGAATACTCTCTCCTGCATAGCTTGAGAAGCACGGAACACGTTTCTTCTAACGATCATATATACTTTGTTACATAGAGATGCAAGGTAAGTAGCCTCTTCACAAGCGGTGTCACCACCACCTACTACTGCCACATCTTTCTTTCTGTAGAAGAAACCGTCGCAGGTAGCGCAAGCCGATACACCTTGTCCTCTGAATTTCTCTTCAGACTCAAGTCCAAGATATTTTGCGGTAGCACCTGTTGCAATGATTACAGCTTCTGCTTCAATCCATTGGTCATCATTGATTTGTACTTTGAAAGGACGCTCAGAGAAGTCAGCTTTGGTAGCAACGCCGAATCTGATGTCAGCACCGAAACGTGATGCTTGAGCTTTGAAGTCTTCCATCATTTGTTGTCCGTTCACTCCGTTTGGATAACCGGGGAAGTTCTCGATATCGGTAGTTGTAGTCAATTGACCACCGGGTTGAAGACCTTCATAAACAACGGTTTGGATGTTTGCTCTACAAGCGTATATGGCAGCTGTGTATCCTGCAGGACCGCTACCCAAAATCAATAGTTGTACTTTTTCGTTAGCCATTTTCTTAATGTTTAAATATTATAAAATTGTTTTAGTTCAATGATTTGGTGTGTGTCAGAGGGGTTTTCCCTTTTGGTGTTCTGACATTGTTTTTCTGTGATCCGGGAACCACTATTCTGGCAGGTTTGCCCCATTTGAGGCTGTATATCAGCAAGGTAATACCGGCAATGATAAAAGGAACACTCAGCCATTGGCCCAAATTCAAGACCATAGTCTGTTCAAATGCCTCTTGTGGCTCTTTTACAAATTCGATAAGGAATCTTGCTCCGAAAAGACCGATTAGGAAAATTCCGAAGATGGTTCCTGTTTTGAGTTTGTCGAGTTTTTTGAGGTAAAGAGATACAAGGGAGATACCCAGAAGCAAATAGGAGAATGCTTCATAAAGCTGGGTAGGGTGTTTTGCAACGCTCTGTCCGTCCCTTACGAATATGAATCCCCAGGGAAGGTCGGTTACGTGACCGTAAATCTCTGAATTGAAGAGGTTTCCTAATCTGATGAACATCCCTGCAAAACAGATGGGAATGACTATCCGGTCGAGAATCTGAATATATCCGAAACCGAACTGTTTGCCATATTTCTTTACATACCACCACATTGCGACAAGGACTCCCACTGCACCGCCGTGTGAGGCAAGTCCCCCTTTCCAGGTGGCAAGTATCTCTAACGGATGCTGGCTGTAATATGCCCAGTCATAGAAGAATACGTGTCCGAGTCTCGATCCGACAAGGGCACAGATAAGCAGAGCATATAGCAGATAATCAAGATTTTCAACGGGAATTCCCTCTCTTTTGTAGAAAGATCTCATAATATAATATCCGATGGGGAAAAATCCCACAATGAACAAAACTGAGTACCATCTCAGATGAAAACTTCCTATTTGCAGAATATCGGGACTTACATCCCAGGTTATTGATAACAAATCCAACATAAATCTATCTTTCTAATCTGGTGAATACACTCAAAGGCAATGCTCTTCCAAAGCGGTCCTTAAGGATAAGTTCTCCCGAAGTTCTTCTGCCTCCGTCAGAGAATACACATTTTACCAATGTGTCTGCCAACATTGCCGAATATCCGTTTGAATAGAGGTTCAATACAAGGAAACTGTTCATTGGAGAAAGGATTTTCTCACAACCTTTCAACAGGTCGAGCAACGACTCGTCAAGTTTCCATCTCTCTCCGTCCGGACCTCTTCCGTAAGCGGGGGGATCGAGCATAATTCCGTCATACACATTTCCGCGGCGAGCCTCTCTCTGAACAAATTTCAGAGCATCTTCGATAATCCAGCGGATATTGTCCAGGCTCGAAAGTTCCATATTTTGTCTCGCCCAGGTTACCACCTGTTTTACCGAGTCGAGGTGTGTCACATCTGCTCCTGCTTCGCGTGCGGCGAGTGATGCAGCACCTGTGTATGCAAACAGATTAAGCACCTTCGGCTTTCGGCCGGGTGCCATTTTTTCAAAATTCTGCTTCAGGCGTGCCACCTGTTGGGCGATGAAATCCCAGTTGGGTGCTTGTTCGGGGAAAACTCCCACGTGTTTGAATGAAGTAAGTCCGAGTCTGAGATTGAAAATGTCCTGATAGGTAATAACCCACTGTTCGGGCATTTTTTTATGCATTGTCCAAATACCGCTGTCCTCTTTTCCGGCTTTTGAAAAACCGGCTCCTTGAGTGAATACGGTATGGGCTAACTTCTTCCATTCTTCTTCTTTTAAAGCTTTGTCCCAAAGCGCTTTAGGCTCTGGTCTTCTCATTATGAAAGGACCGAATCTTTCGAGTTTTTCGAAATTTCCGGAGTCTATCAATTCATAATCTTTCCAATTTTCCGAAGGTGTCTCTATAATCATTCTTCAAAGATATGATAATTTTTTTATAAATTTGTAGGAAATAAACTATAGAGTTATGCAAAACATCAATAATTATGACTTCAATGGCAAAAAAGCAATTGTCAGAGTCGATTTTAATGTGCCCTTGAATGAGGCTTTTGAAATAACAGATGATACAAGAATCAGAGCAGCGGTTCCTACACTGAAAAAAGTGTTGGCTTCGGGTGGCTCTTTGATTATTATGTCGCATTTGGGCAGACCAAAAGGACCATCTGAAAAACTATCATTGAAACACATCATCAAAAGAGTGGAAGAGTTGGTGGGAGTGCCTGTGAAATTTGCCGATGATTGTCAGAAAGCTGATGAACTTGCTGCAAATCTGAAACCCGGTGAAGTTCTTTTGCTCGAAAATCTCCGTTTCTATGCTGAAGAGGAGGGTAAACCTCGCGGATTGGCAGAAGATGCTACCGATGAAGAGAAGAAAGCGGCTAAGGCAGCAGTTAAAGAGAGTCAGAAGAAGTTTGTAGAGAAATTGGCTTCTTATGCAGATTGTTATATCAACGATGCTTTCGGAACAGCTCACAGAGCACACGCTTCGACTGCATTGATTGCAAAATATTTCCCCAATGACAAGATGTTCGGTTATTTGATGGAAGGTGAAATCAAAGCTATCGACCAGGTGTTAGGACATCCTGAACGTCCTTTGACCGCAGTAATCGGTGGTGCCAAAGTTTCTTCTAAAATCGGTATTATCGAACACTTGTTGGATTTCGTGGACAATATGATTATCGGTGGAGGTATGGTTTATACCTTCAAAAAAGCACAAGGCGGTACTATCGGAGATTCTCTTGTAGAGGAAGATCAGTTCGATGTGGCTTTGCGTATTGTTGAAAAAGCAAAATCAAAAGGTGTCAAATTGTATTTCACCTCAGAGGTTTATGCTACAAATGCTTTTGACAACAATGCTGACAAAATCATTTGCCCAAGTAATGCAATTCCTGACGGATGGCAGGGTATGGATGCTTCACCTGCAGCAGTTGAGCAATTCCGTGAGGTTCTTATGAATTCAAAAACTATTCTTTGGAATGGTCCCGTAGGTGTATTTGAAATGCCTAATTTCGCTAATGGTACCAACTCTATCGCCAAGATTCTTGCAGAGGTTACTGAGAAAGGTGCTTTCACTCTTGTAGGTGGTGGTGACTCAGTTGCAGCTGTTACAAAAATGGGATTTGCCGACAAAGTAAGTTATGTCTCTACCGGAGGCGGTGCTATGTTGGAATATCTTGAAGGTATCGAATTGCCCGGTATCAAAGCCATCAGAGAGTAGTTCTTTATTTAAAAACTAAAGCCTAATCCAAATATGAAAGAACAACTCGCTGGCCTTGATGCCTTGACTATAAATTTCGGAAGCGGCGGGATGATGATTGTAAACATCATCCTAGCTTTTGTTATGTTCGGTGTCGCTCTCGGTATTAAACTTGACACCTTTAAAGATGTTTTATTGAAGCCCAAGTCGCTGATTATAGGTATATTGCTTCAGTGGTTTGCACTTCCGTTCATTACTCTTGTCCTCGCTTTGGCTATTGGACACTGGATTACTCCGATGATTGCTCTCGGTATGATTCTGGTAGCTTCTTGTCCCGGAGGAAACATCTCTAACTTTATGTCTTCTTTGGCAAAAGGAAATGTGGAATTGTCTGTTTCTATGACAGCCTTCACCACTGCTTTTGCTCCACTTATCACCCCTATGAACTTCTATCTGTGGGGATCATTGTATTATAATTTGATCAGTATAAAAGGTGATGTTCCTACATTGGTAATTCCATTTATGCCGATGTTGAGTCAGATTCTGTTGTTGTTGGGAGTTCCCATTGTTTTGGGTATGCTTTGCGCAAAATATTTCCCAAATATGACAAAGAAAATCACAAAACCTGCGCAGGTTATCTCAATTGCTCTCTTTATGGGAATGATTGTGGTTTCATTCTCGCAGAATTTCACCCTTTTCATTGAAAATCTATATTTTGTTTTCTTTATCGTATTGATACACAATGCAGCCGCTCTTTCTACAGGATTTTTTGGCGGAAAATTGGCCAAATTGCCTATGAAGGATATCCGCTCTCTTACTGTGGAGGTGGGAATTCAGAACTCGGGTCTGGGACTTGTCCTTTTGTTCAATCCTAAGATTTTCCCTCCCGAAATCTGGCACGGATTCTATGGTGGAATGTTGTTTATCACTGCTTGGTGGGGAATCTGGCATATTGTATCAGGATTGACAGTCGCTTCTATTTTCAGAAGAAAGAAATTACCTGAAGAAGTATAAAAATATGAGTAAAAGAAAGAGTATAAAAAAGATACAGGATTACGACCGCTGGTATAATTTTCTCCGCTCTTTTGTGATGTTCAGACTGAGAAATTCTTATAGAACTATCAAATATGAGGGGTTGGAGAAAGTTCCATCAGATGGTGCCATAATATATGCTCCCAACCATACCAATGCGTTGATGGATGCCCTTATCATCCTTTCATTGGACAAAAAGCCCAAAGTTTTTGTCGCAAGAGCAGATATTTTCAAGAATCGCAAAATTGCGAAGATTCTGACTTTCTTTAAGATTATGCCTATTATGCGTCTGAGAGATGGTATTGATGAAGTCAAGAAGAACAATGAGACCATCGAGAAGGCTGTAGATGTATTGAAAGATAAGGTTCCATTCTGTATTTTGCCGGAAGGAACCCACAGGGCAAAACACTCTTTGCTTCCATTGTCCAAAGGAATTTTCAGAATTGCATTGCAGGCTCAGCCCCTTTTGGGTGAGACACCTTTATATATTGTGCCGGTAGGATTGGAATATGGTAACTTTTTCCGTTTCCGCTCGACTGTCAGAATTCAGATGGGTGACCCGATAAATATAAATGAGTTTTTGAAGGCTCATTCGGAAATCAATGTTGCTGAGCAGATGAATATCCTTAAGGATGAGCTGACAATGAGGATGAAAGATACCATTGTCTATATACCTGATGATGAGAATTATGATGCTACATATGAAATATGTGCGGCAGTGGTCAACCAGCAGAACAAGGAGTTGGCCAAGAGTCAGGGAAAGAGGGTCCTCAGAGGATTGGACGGCTATTTCGTGTCCAACAGGGCGACAGTGGAAAAGATATCTGCCCTCAAGGCTTCAAATCCTGAACTTGCAGAAAAATTGTTCTCACTCGGAGAAAAAGCGAGGAAGATAAGAGTCAAGAACAGAATTTCACTTTCATCGGTATCTATCCAGTATCCATTCTGGTCGAGAATTTTGAAATTCCTGATTTTTGTGATTTTGTTGCCATATACTATCCCTGCATCGATTTTGGCTTCCCCTGTAAATGGCTTGTGCAGATTTTTGTTTACCAAAATGAAGGACTATGCTTTCAGAAACTCCATCAGATTTGTTGTCAATCTGGTTGTGTGGCCGATTTTGTTGTTGATTTACTCTATCGTGGCATTCTGTATCTTCCCTTGGGAATGGGCATTGCTCGGAACAGTGGTACTCTCTCCGGCTCCTATTTTTGCTCAGGAGACCTACAGACTTTTCAGACTGATGATTTCCGATGTGAGGTTGCTTTTCAATGGCAAATTGAGAAAAACCTATGCGAAAATCAGAAAAATAATGGCTAACTAAAATAGAACACGATGAAATTCAGAATAATAGCAACATTGCTTTTGCTTGCTGCGGCATTGCCACTATTTGGAACAGGAATATCTTCTTCTGATACGGTATCGAAGGAGGCTCCGGCTAAAAAAGAGATAGTGAAAACGGGCTATAACTTTGGTCCGCTTCCTGCAATTGCATTTGATGCCGATAAAGGTTTCCAATTGGGAGCATTGCTGAACATTTACGATTTTGGAGATGGCTCGACCTATCCAAATCCCCGCCAGCAATGGTATTTCGAGGCATCTTTCTTTACCAAAGGGTCTCAGTTGTATGTCGTTTCGTATGACAACAAGTTTTCGATTCCCGGAGTGAGATTCTCTACTGCTCTGGTGGCAACCAATGACAAGGCTCTTGACTTCTACGGCTTTAACGGATATATGTCGTATTATAACTATCAGGCAGTAGCCGATGGCAAGAACAATCCCGATATGTATCTGTATACCCCTTATTACAGAACTGACCGTCTGGCAATTCTGTTTAAAGCCGATTTCACAGGAAATATCTGGAATGACGATTTCTTCTGGGAAGCAGGATACCATTTCAGCTATTTTGATCAGGGAGTCATCAATCTTCAGAAGATCAATAAGAACAAGGATGAAAACAAAATGTTCCCTGGTAATGTTCCCACTTTGTATGAACAGTACCGTACCTGGGGAATCATTCCGGACTCGGAAGCAGACGGAGGATTTAACAGTGTAATCCGTTTGGGTCTGATGTATGACACTCGTGACAAAGAGGCTGCCCCTTCAAGAGGTATCTGGGCAGAAACTCACGTTTCTCTTGCTCCAAAATGGCTTGGAACTTCAAATCCATATTACCGCTATTCGGCAACTTTCCGTCACTATGTTCCAATCGTCAAAAACGATGTGCTTACCTTTGCATATCGTCTTAATTATGAGGGAACATTCGGCAAATCAGCACCTTATTATGTCCTCCCATATATGACCAATATGGGCTCTACTTACGACCGTGATGGTTTTGGCGGTTTCAGAACAGTTCGTGGTATTATGAGAAATCGTGTGCAGGGTCTCGATGTTGCTACATACAACGTGGAACTTCGTTGGCGTTTTGTGAAATTCACCCTTTGGAAACAAAACATAGCATTTGGTCTGAATGTATTCAGTGATGGTACAATGGTAACCAAGAACTACGATATGTCATTCCAGAGAAGTGTATCCGATTTTGCCTCTGAAGCCGAATATCAGAAAGCACTTGACGACTACAACAACTATATGGCACTTGGACAAACTTCCGACCGTCCACACATTACTGTCGGAGCAGGTCTTCGCTTCATTATGAACCAGAACTTTATTGTATGTTTTGAATATGGTACACCTGTCGGCAAATTGCGCAAGCAAGATGGAAATGGGGCGTTCTATATCAATACCGGTTTCTTGTTCTAATTTTGATTTTGCACGCCTTTAAGGCTCTCGCATTATAAAGTTATATGTCGGTGATTTAAGCCTTCTGCAAATTTGTAGAGGGCTTTTTTATTCCCCTCAGGCTGAAAAGTGTTCCTTGTGCACAACACTTCTCCGATAAACAGAAAAACCTCCGAGGTGTGTACGCCTCAGAGGTTATTTCCATCAAATGATTCAAAAACTTCTTTTTATCTTAGTTTTCTCCACGCCCAAACGATGTAGGCGATTACAAATGGAATTGCAATGGATACAATTGCCATCACTCTAAGGGTGAACAGGCTCGATGATGCGTTGAAAAGGGTCAATGAATCTTGGATGTAATAAATCAGAGGCAATGAAAGTTCTTGCCTCTGTAGATGAAGTATGCTTTGCTGAGGTGATTGACTGTGAGCAGGTAATTTGAAAAAACCTTTCTAATTTAGAAAATTTTGCACTATCTTTGTTAACAAATATGTTGACAAATAATTATTATGAACTGTAATGTTGGACGATATATAAATGAATTGGTGGCTCGTTCGGGACACTCTCAGGCCGAAGTGGCTCGCGAGATAAATGTTTCGCGCCAATTGCTCAGTTATGTTATTTGTGGCAAGCGTGATATGTCGTTGCAACTCGCTATGAAATTGGAGTCGTACTTCTCTTTATCTGATGGCGAACTTATGAAGATGCAGGCTCTACAAGCCGTTCAGCAGCGTAAGCTGGAGATTCGTAACCACTTATGTGAGGTGCTGGTGTCAAAGAATGCCTTTTGGTCATACGGTGTGAGCTCGTATGATGCAATCCCGGATGAGGAACTAATAGAGAAGTGTTTTACTCAATTGGATATGGAGGATATTGCCCTGATGTTTGAGCTCTATCCTCGCAAACGTATCCGACAGGTGTGGCGTGAGCGTATGGCCATCCAGGGTGGGTATATGCAAATGCTCAACATAATGATTGCGATGTACTATTTTGGAATAAAGGATCCCGAAAAATATCTTGCAAAGGTTGAACGACAACACATCAACAAAATATTAAAAGAATCGTTATATGCGTCAAGGATTAACAACTAACATTGAAGCTATCATTGAGCAGGTTGGTCTGTTGGAGTGTATCAAGCCTTATATCTTATGTGGTGGTACAGCACTCGCTATACAGATCGGTCATCGCAAAAGTGAGGACTTGGACTTTATGATGTGTCGAAAATCCAAAACAGAGAAGCCGGAAGTTAATTGGAATGCTATCGAAAGGGAGCTCAAAGAGAAGATTGGTGAGATTGAAAACTTTAATATGTTAGGTTTTGACCAGGTTGAGTTTGTTGTTAAAGGTGTTAAATTCTCGTTCTTTGTTAGTGACAATCTCTCCCCCGTTACAGCACCTACTGACTATCTTGGTAATATACGTTTGGCTGACATTGAGTCTATTATGGCAATGAAAATAGAGGTGATGTTGCGCAGAATGAAGTTCCGTGACTACTACGACATCTACTGTATTTTGCAGGAGGGGTATTCTATACATAAAGGTATTGAAAAGGCTCTTAAGCTATCACGCCATCGCCTCTCCTCTAAAAACATTATTGTGATGCTCTTGGGTGGCCAGTTTTTCCCTGATGATAATTTCGTAACATTAGAGCCCAAATATGATGTAACGAAGGAGCAGATCAGAGACTATATAATGCGGAAACTTAAAGAATAATATACAGCTACGACTATAAATTGAAATGAACCCCGAAAGTCAGGCGTAAACTTTCGGGGTCATAAAGACTTCTTTTTATCTTAGTTTTCTCCAAGCCCAAACGATGTATGCGATTACAAATGGAATGGCAAGTGAAACTATTGCCATTACTTTCAGGGTAAACAAGCTCGATGATGCATTGTAAAGAGTCAATGAGTTCTGGATATCTACGGTAGAGGGGTAGAATGCAGTGTTGTTGTATCCTGCACAAAGCAGCAATGCGAATACTGCAAGGATTGCACCTCCTCCCACGATGTAGAAGTTTTTGGAAATTCCTTTGCCAAGGAAGTGTCTGCCGAGTCCTACAAGTACCAATACCACACCGGCAAGGAAGATTATAGCCAATGGCCACACCTGAATCATATTGTGAAGGTATTTGTAAGGCTCAACGGCGATAACTCCGGTTGCAGGATCTACAGCCAAACCTTTGCTAAGGAACAACCATAGCACAAAAGCCACGAATGTCAATACGAATACAGGGGCTGTGATGAACAGTCTTTTGCGGCATTTTTCCTTGAAGTCGCCGATATCCTCTTTTGTGCAGAGGTACAAAAGTCCCAAGGTTCGTGCTGCTGCAAATACCACTACTCCGAGGAGAAGATTGAAAGGATTTGCAAGAGCATCGAGTCCGTGCCATCCGTTGGTCCATTGTGAGATAACGGGTGCAGTGGCATCAGTGATAGCCACTTTGTCGACGGTGAATGCCCCTCCTGAGAAGAATGTTGCTACTGCCACACCCAAAAGGAATGTTCCCAAAGCTCCATTTATGAAAAGGAATGTCTCATATAGTTTTGCACCGAAGATGTTTCCTGCGTCGTTTCTGAATTCGAATGAAACTGCCTGAATCACAAAGCAGAACAAAATGGCAAACCAAAGCCAGTATGCTCCTCCGAAACTTGTGGAGTAGAATATGGGGAATGATGCGAATGCCGCACCTCCAAATGTTACCAATGTGGTAAAGGTCATTTCCCATTTATGGCCTGCATATTTTACTACGTGGTCTTTTTCTTCATTGCTTGAAGCGACATTGAACAAAAGTCCTTGTGCTCCTTGAACAAATAGCAAGAATACGAGAATGGCTCCCAAGAGTGAGACCAATGCCCACCAGTAATGTTGTAAGAAATATAAAGCGTCCATTGTTATGCTCCTTTTTTAATTTGTTTGAACATTATACTTAATTCTGCTATCAGCATTGTGGTAAACAATACTACAAACAGAATAATTGTAGTAAGGACATTGCTTGCTGCAACTCCTGAAACAGAGGCGTTTACGGTCAAAAGGTTTTGGATGGTCCAAGGCTGGCGTCCAACCTCTGCCACGATCCAGCCCGACTGCGAGCAGATATAGACAAGAGGAACGCTGATGATTCCAATCCAAAGAATCCATTTGAATTTCTTCTGCTCCAGAAGGTTCTTTCTTTCAAGGAAGATATAAACAACGAACAGCAAGATGAAGAACATACCCAAGGCTACCATAATGTGGAATGCATAGAATACCAAAGGAATGTTAGGAACAAGATCTTCGGGTTCTTCGATGTAGTGGTAGCCAAAATATTTGAAGTTCTCATCAAGAACTGCTCTTGCAGAGTCCATAACTTCCTGATTGCCCTCTTTTTTAGCCTCCTGGAATGATGCAAGTGCCGAAACAGCTTTGCTTCCCATCTCTTTTTTCTCAAAGAATGATGGTTCGATGTATGTGTTGCCTTCGAGGTCTGTAAATTCGTATCCACCTTTAATAATGTCATTCACACCGGGTACAAAACCGTCAAATTCTCTTGTTGCAAGGAATGAAAGTGCTTTGGGGAATGAAATGTCAAAAATATATGTGTCAGTCTGTTCGTTCTCTTCCTCGAGAATCTCCTTATCGGGATCAAGAATACCTACCGCTACAAGAGGAGCGCCCTTTTGACCATCATAGAGACCTTCCATTGCAGCAAGTTTCATAGGCTGAACTTTTGCAACATTGTATGCCGAGCCGTCACCTGTTCCGATGAGTACTGCAAGGGATACAAGTCCGAATACTGCAGCGATGCGGATAGATTTGCGGGCAAGTTCCTGCTCTCTGTTTTTGAGAATAAACCAAGAAGAGATTGCAATAACCACCACTGCTGCCAATACATATCCATTGGTTACGCTATGCAGGAATTTGTTGATGGCTACGGGTGAAAGCAGGATAGACCAGAAGTCCACCATTTCATTTCTTGCTGTTTCGGGGTTGAATGCCATTCCGACAGGGTTCTGCATCCAGGCATTTGCGGTAAGGATCCA
>JAZRBT010000092.1:0-2667 GCA_045635245.1 Candidatus Coprenecus sp. | reverse complement strand
ATTTTTTATAATATATATTGCCTATGTTATCTATTTGGCTTCAAACTTGTAATAGAAGCAGAGTCTTTTGAAAATACGATTGAATTATAAAATTTAATAACTACAAAATGAAAGCAAGACTACTTTTTTTATTTACTTTATTGAGTGTTGTTGCAGCTTGTACAAAGCCAACAAATGAAAAGCCTGATGAACCTACTCCTCCTCAGGTAAGTGAGTCACTTGTAATTTCGGTTGACAATGAATCGATCATTGCAGATGGAATCGAAGTGGCTACTTTTACAGTTGAGTACATTGTAGATGGAGAATCGACAGATGTTACTTCTGAGGTTTCTATCCTTGAAGACAAGGCAGGTGTTATAAGTGGCAATACATTCTCTACTACAACCCCCGGTACTTATAAATTCTATGCATCTTACGGAATGATCAATTCCAATGAGGTGACAGTGGAAGCAACACCTGTACCTGAGGATGAAGAATATATTACTCTGACAGTTGATAAAAATGAAATCGATGCTGATGCTAGTGATGCTGCAGCATTTACAGTTACCCTTATTCTCAATGGTGAACAAACAGATGTGACTTCTGAATCCAATATATATTTTGAGGATGGATACTATTATGACGGACATTCATTCACTACTGCACAACCAGGCACATATACCTTCTATGCAAAATACAATAATCTGAAATCCAATAATGTAACCATTACAGCCAATGAAGTGGAGACTCCTCCTGCAGAAGAATTGAATATCGGAGATTTGTACAGCAAAGATGGAGTTGTAGGTGTGGTATTCAGAGTTCCTGCCGAAGAGACTCCCGGACTTATCATCTCTTTGGATGAGGGATATTGTGAATGGTCTACCGAATATGCTTGGGTAAACTGCTGTTTTACCAAAGGAGAATTGAACTGTGAAATGATTTACAGACAAGAGAACTGGGAAGAGAAATATCCGGCTGCAAAATGGTGTTATGACCACGGTGACGGATGGTTCCTTCCTTCTGACACTGAATTGGCAGAATTTTGGATTGCATTCAATGGATCACTTACTGGAGACAATAAAGAACAACAGGACTTGTTCAACTCCAAGTTTACCACAAAAATTGAGATTGGTTCAGCATACTGGTCATCAAATGAAATCAGTGAGGATATGGCTACAGCTTACCAACTCAACGACCCCACCAACATCGTTATCTGTCTGACATCATACAAATATCAGCAGTATCCTGTCAGAGCTGTCAAATATATCTACTAAGAAATTGAACGAACCAACATTGAATAGGCTGCCCACAAAATGTCGGGTGGCCTATTTTTTATTCAGCGCAGCGTAAACTTTGACAATGAGTTGGAATGGGAATGGAGTGCGGTAGCCGAAGCCTGCTTTGCTGTTGCGTACTGCCTCTTTGAGCCAAGGGAATTCTTCAAATAATCCGGCGTTGTGGATTATAGAGTGCCAGCCGGCTCTGAGGACAATTCCCGATGCCACATCTTCGATGGGACTCCCCTTGAGTGAGTCTTTGTAGTTGTAGTACAAATCGAGCAGATTCCTTGAGGAGGCCAGGTGGCGTTTTTCGCGCTTTTGGCTGCACATTGCTCCGGGATTATCTTTTCTGTAGTGGTAAAGTGGCTCGGGAAGATGTATCAGACTCTTGGCATAGAAGATAATCTGGCACATCAGATAAATGTCTTCGTGCATTCCGAGTTTTGGAATGTATATGGTGTTATCGGTATAGATTGAACGACGGAAACATTTTGTGACGGTATATCCGTAAGAGGTGTAGTTGAAAATGTTTTTTATAAACTCTCTTTTGGTCTGGCCTGTATAATTCTTTTCTGCCTTGATACTCTGTCTCTCCCCATATTCCTTGACCAGATCAAAATATACAATGTCGGCATCGCTTTCTTCTGCTACCGCCATAATCTTTTCGGCAGCAGTAATTTCCATCCAGTCGTCGGAGTCTGCAAAGAGGATATATTCTCCTTGCGCCACATCCAATCCGCTCTTTCTTGCCAAGGGCAATCCCTGATTCTCCTTATTAATAATGGTAATCCTCTCTTTCAAATGAGAGAATTCACTCTCGATGACCCTTTCCAAAATTTCAATGGAAGAATCTTTTGTCCCATCATTGACAAAGATAAACTCCATATCGGAGAATGTTTGTCCCAATGCACTTTTTGCAAATTTTTCGATATATGGTTCAACACCATAAATTGGGGCAATCAGGGAGAGTTTATACTTGTTCATTATATCTCGAATTTAGATTTATGTGGCATTGTCAGCTCGAATGCTTCAATTACCGCCTGGCGCAATTCATTGTACTTCTCATCGGTGAGTTGCACATCATTGATGCATACAAAAGTGTGGGTGGGTTTCAGAAGAAACGATTTCAATTTGCCGCCTGTAGCTACAGATGCAGAGAAATGTTTCTTTGATATTCTCTTGTGAATGACCATTCCCTGATAATTCATATAGTTCAGGAACATATATTCATTAAGGTCGTCTTTTGTACGCACTTTATGTGATGATGTACGTGCAATGTCCTCGTGTAGAATATCATACAGTTTGTCACACTGGCTTTTCAGCAGTGGCATACATACGTGTTGCGGACGGGAGAAGCAGAGTGACTTACCCATACCCAATGCTTTTCTGGCAGCTCTGTCGGAGTTTT
>JAZRBT010000091.1:0-11522 GCA_045635245.1 Candidatus Coprenecus sp. | reverse complement strand
TCACAGCACCACTCAAATCCATTTCAAACTCCGATTCATCGAAATCACCTCTGAAAACCGCCTTTACCGCACCTGAAAGTTCCACTTCCGATAAAGAAGGAGTATAAATAACCGCCTTAAACACATCTTCGGACTTAATCTTATTTTTATTCGGCATATTGTCAAGATACAGCTCAAAAGTATTGCCATCCACCCTTGCTACGAGATACTTTTCAAACCTCTCGGGAATCTCTACCTCCACGGCACAACTTGAAGACTTGACCACCTCTATTTCAAACATCGAAGCCACCTCTATCGAGTTAAAAGAACCTCCGGAAATACTCTTTTTTATACTGTTTTCTGCAAATACCACTGTTACCAAGAACACTAAAGCAACACTTAATATAACTTTCTTCATTTTATTAATTTTTAATTGTTTATACTATTAATTATATCTTGCAACGAAGAGCATACAGCGACCGAGTACTCATTTATTAGTTTCGCCTTATCACTCTCGGGCAAATATTCAGGAATCAACTCCAATATCGAAACAGACTCGTAAATAACCTCATCCACCACCGCTTCATACATCTTACACTCATCCTTACTCATCAGGGCTGTTAGTTTCGAAATCTCCCCAACCAGTTTTCCCACCTTATCATAATGACTGATATATACATCCACCCCACTTTGAGATGGTGTCTGATAGTCCGATAAAGTCTTTATCAACAGATTAGAACATAAAATCACAAATAACGAAGCTGCTACAGGTATAACAACCGCTCTCCAGAAAGAATTTTTCCTGCGGGAAATTCCCCTGCTAAACTTAATTTTTCTAACTCCATCCTCCCCATAAGCTGTTTCAAACCTCTCTACATCCCCTTCCAACAACTCTTCCTGAGGAAGCAAATCTAGATTTTGAGTCATAAAATCTTTCAAACTATCTTTTTCCACCATTATCACATCCTCCTTTATTTAAATCAACACCATTTTGCCGGATAAGTTGCAACAATTTCCTTTTTCCCCGAAGATACTGACTCCTGACGCTGCTCTCTTCCACATTCATAATAGACGCCACTTCCTGATAGTCATATCCCTCAAACAATATCAGGGAAAGGACCATTCTGTAACCATCAGACATCTGACGCACACACTTGTCTATCAACGAAATCAAATACTTCTTTTCACTCTTTGATATAAGTTCATTCCACCCCTTCTCACACTCCTGCAAATCACCCTCCGAATCAATATCCATCGAATCATAGAGCCGCTTGCGGGTATTCCTCTTCCTCACCACATCTATCGCCCCTCTGACACAACTCTTACACAACCAGGCCTCAATCTGCGGGGTTGCCACTTTTGCCGAATAAAACTTCAGAAACTTAATTATAACATCGTGCACCACCTCTTCAGCATCCATCCCATCGCCAACAATCCTCAATGCAATACCATAGAGCCTCTTCTTATATTTTTCGTAAAATTGTGTAATCTCTTTCTGTGTCATTTTCTCAATCTATCCACTTATATAACGGATACAGATTCATTTTGTTGCACAAATGTCAAAAATCGTAAAAAATTTATTCATTATAAAACTCTTCTATAAAATATAAGGAAAATAATTCGCAAATTTGCGTAAGAATAACACACTTGAAAATGAAAAAAGAAACAGTAGCTCTTATATACGACTTCGACGGTACACTATCCCCCGCCAATATGCAGGAATTCGGTTTGATCCAGGCATTTGGAAACAATCCCAAGCAATTCTGGCAACAAAGCGGAAAACTCTCGGAAGATAATGACGCCAGCGAAATTCTGTGCTATATGAAGCAGATGATCGATGACGCCAAAGCCAAAGGAGTCCATCTGACCAGAGAAAATTTCAAGAAATTCGGTTCAATGGTACAGCTTTATCCAGGAGTTAAGGAATGGTTCAGACTTATCAATAAGTATGGAGAAATGAAAGGGTTAGAGATTGTACATTACATTAACTCTTCAGGTCTTACAGAAATGATTGAAGGGACAGAAATCTTCAATGAATTCAAGAAAGTATATGCCTGCTCTTTCTTATATGAAAACAACGAGGCAGTATGGCCCGGAGTTGCAGTGGACTACACTGCCAAAACCCAATTCCTTTTCAAAATCAACAAAGGGGTACACAGTATCAGGGACCATACTATGGTAAACCAGTTCATTCCGGAAGCACAACGTCCTGTTCCTTTCTCCAGAATGATTTACTTCGGAGACGGAGCCACCGATATACCTTGTATGCGCCTTGTCAAAGAGTTCGGAGGACACTCCATCGCTGTTTATAATTCTACCGGTAACAACAAAGAAAAATCGGAGCAACTGTACCGCGAATCGAGAGTCCACTTTGTATGCCCTGCCGACTACACAGAAAGCGGCAAGATATATAAAGTCGTAACCTCGATTATCGACAAAATCAAAGCTGATCTCGACCTACAAAGACTTAAAGGATAAAACAATGCAACAAGTGAAATACCTTCTGATCTCATTCATTGCTCTAATTTTATCCATAAGCACACTTAAAGGAGAGAACAACCGCAAACTTCTCGTCAGAGATTTTGACGAGGCGGTATCCGCTATTGACTCAATGCTCACAGATCGCATTGTTACCAAAAACAAAATAAAAATCGATACCTTTTATATAAATAACAGAAAAAAGAGTATCAGATTCCATTTTTCAAGAGCACTCAGCGAATACCCGCTAAGAAGCAAGGATATCAAGACCATCTATTCCCAACTCAGAACATCTCTTCCTGAAAAATACAAAAAATACGACCTAAGCGTCATTACAAACAAGACCCAATTAGAAGATTTATACAGCAGATACTTCTCTAATAAAAAGGAAGATAGAAAATATAATCTAAACAATAACTCTAAATGGATAACCAACGAATCCAGACCATTCACCCCAAGAGAAGGACTACATAACCAATACCTTGCACTGTGGTCAGGACACGGATACCACTACAGTAATGAAGAAGAGAGATGGAAATGGCAAAGAGCCCCATATTTCACCACAATTGAAGATCTTTTCACCTTCGACTATCTGATATCATTTATTGCACCAATGCTTGAAAACGCAGGTGCTCATGTATTGATTCCCAGAGAAAGAGACCACTCCACCACTGAGATAATAATAGACAGCAACTCCCCTTTCTACAACGAAAGGACCGATATCCACAGAAACGCACACAAATGGCACGACACCCAATCCGGATATTCAGCTGAGAAGAAAGTTCTTAAAGATAACGAAAACCCATTCACAGCAGGAAAAGCAAGAGCCATTGAAATAGAATCAAACTCCATTTCCCAGGCATCTTACCTTCCATTTTTCCCTAAAACAGAGAAATTAAGTGTCTATGTCTCATATCAAAGCTTAAAAAACAGTACCCACGATGCAAAATACACCGTAAGACACCTTTCGGGAGAGACAATTTTCAGAATCGACCAGACTATTGCAGGAGGAACCTGGGTCTATTTGGGAGAATTCACCTTTGCACAAGGGGAATCGGGACACGGAGTCATTGTATCCACATATAAATCTGACAAAAACACAAACAAGGTATTGACTACTGATGCTGTAAAATTTGGGGGAGGTTCAGGAAATATTGAAAGAGATGGTATCCCCAGCTATGTACCCAAATATGCAGAAGGATCGAGATACTGGCTCCAGAGCAGCGGATTTTCTCCAAAAGTCTACAACTACACCTCTGAAGAGAAAGAACAGAACGACTATAAAGACGACTATTTCTCAAAAGGACTCTGGGTCAATGAACTTATCGACAAATACAATGTCCCTATCTCTTTGGCTGTAGGTATCCACACTGATGCCGGAAAATACCCTAACGACTCCATTGTTGGCACATTGGCGATCCACACCAGAGTCTCTGAAAATAAAGAAAATTATCCAGACGGAACTTCAAGAATGATTTCAAGAGAACTAGCAGATATCATTCAGACACAAGTGGTTGAAGATGTTCGTAAACTACACGATTCATCTTGGACCAGAAGAGCTATCTGGGACCGTTCGTATGTAGAAACAAGACTTCCCAATGTACCTACAATCCTGTTGGAAATGTTTGCCCACCAGAATTATTCCGACATGAAATTTGGACTGGATCCCAACTTTCAGTTTACCATCTCAAGGGCAATATACAAAGGTATTCTAAAATACTCGGCATATATCCGAAAGAAAGACTACATAGTACAACCTCTGCCGGTGAAAAATTTTTCTACAGAAATATATTTCGGCAGCAAACCTGTGGCAAAACTCCAATGGGAAGAGACAGTGGACCCATTGGAACCAACCGCTACAGCCGACAATTATATAGTCTATACACAAGTAATTGACCCAAAGGAAAATAGAGCAACAGATTTCGACAAGGGAGTTATAGTCAGCAAAAACAGACACGAAATTGCCATTGAGCCGGACAAGATTTACAATTTCAAAGTATGCGCTATAAACAAAGGGGGAATATCATTCCCTTCTGAGATTTTATCTGTAGGCTACACAGCAGGCAGGGAGAATAAAACAGCTCTGATAGTCAACAACTTCAACAGCACATCTACCCCAACCTACTTTAATACCTCCATTAGTACCAGTACCGGTCATCACAAAATACAGGATTCCGGAGTTCCTTACATAGAATCGTATTCCTATACCGGAAGACAATACAACTTTGACAAAAACCAGGAGTGGGAAAACGATTTCCAACCCGGATTCGGCGCCTCTTACCTCGATTACGGGTTTAAAAAAGTTGCCGGCAACACCTTTAACTATCCCTATTCACACGGTATGGCTCTATTGGAGGCAGGTATCAGCTTTATATCCACATCTTCAGAATCATTCATAAAAGGTAAATACGACACAGAAAAATTTGAAATGATTGATATAATTTGCGGCAAAGAGAGAAATCCCGATAAAATATTCCCTCTAAAACTTCAGGAAATCATATCACAATACATTGAAGATGACGGTAACCTCCTTATCTCAGGGGCATATCTTGGCACATCCACAATAGATACCACCCTCTCCGACTCCACTTCTTGTGCTGTAAGAGAGAAATTTACAAAGAGTACACTCAGATTCAAACACGCAAATTCATACGCAAGCTCCAATGGCAAGGTATTTCAGTCAAACAACCCAGAAAAGGTGCTGAATTTTGCCACTGAACCAAACCCCGACGTATATTGTGTAGAATCTACTGATGCAATAATCCCTGTAAACAAAGCACAAACTTTGTACAGATACACAGGAAGCAACACTTCAGCAGTAATCTATTATAAAAATGATAATCAAACAATTGTAGTAAGTGGTTTCCCTATAGAAACACTAACCTCGCAACATCAGATCAACGAAATGATGCGCGAGGTTATAAAACTTATGTTTGACTAATAGTATTGAGGCTGCTTTTTATAGCACCTCAATACTTCTTTTGATAAATTCAGACAAATCTTTGCCTTTAAGCATATTATTGGCAAGAAGAGCCAAATCAACGACCTGATGCAGCAACACATTATCCTTTGCAAAATTCTGCATCAATTCCACTCTCTTGGAATCTTCTGTACCCTCTTCAATCCGGATCTCAGATTTTTGATCCATAATTCTCTTAATAATAGGATGTTCCATATTTACACCTATATTAAATGATTGGGGCAATTCTCCATAGAAATTCATACCTCCGCCCAACGCAGATATATCTCTGTAGCGACGCATAAACTCTGACTGAGTAATAAGAATTGGAGCTCCTTGCTCACCCAAATTCTCTGCTACCACAGTATATTTGTTCTCTTTAGGAAGAATTGACTCAAAAATAGAGGTCAAATCTTTCTTCTGCTCATCGGTCAAAACAGGCTCAGCTACATCTGCTTTCTTGATCAACTTATCAATAGAGTCTGAGTCCACCCTTACAAAGGTACTGTTTTCAAATTTACTTTCAAGCAAATTGACAAAGTGGGCATCCAACTGACAGTCGAACAACAAAACATCATATCCCTTATTCTTTGCAGTTTCGATATATTGGTATTGCTCCACTGTATCGGTTGCATACAAATAAACAAGTTTGTCGTCTTTATCCTTTTGGTTGAGTTCAATAGCTTTCTTATAGTCCTCATAACCAAAGAATTTGCCATCGGTATTTTTAAATAGCGAGAATTTCATCGCTCTGTCACAGAATTTCTCGTCAGAAAGCATTCCATACTCAATAAACAATTTCAGATTGTCCCATTTTTGCTCATAATCAGACTTTTCGTTCTTGTAAATCTCCTCAAGTCTGTCTGCCACCTTCTTGGTAATATATGTAGAAATCTTCTTGACATTTGCATCCGACTGAAGATAACTTCTGGAAACATTCAGAGGAATATCAGGTGAATCTATAACACCATGCAACAAAGTCAAAAAGTCAGGAACTATATTATCTACTGAATCAGTCACAAACACCTGATTACAAAATAGTTGAATCTTATTCTTTGTAACCTCCAATCTGTCTTTGATCTTAGGGAAATAAAGAATACCGGTCAAATTGAAAGGATAATCCACATTCAAATGGATATAAAACAAAGGATCGTCCTGCATAGGATACAACTCTCTGTAGAAATTCATATAATCTTCAGAGGTCAACTCGCTGGGCTTTTTGTTCCAAATAGGCTCAGAGTTATTGATAATCTTATCTTCGTCTGTATCAACATATTTATTTTCTTCCCATTTCTGCTCTTTTCCGAAAGCGATAGGAACAGGCATAAACTTACAGTATTTGTTCAACAACTCATTGACCTTGTACGAAGTAGCGAACTCCTTGGATTCATCATCAAGATACAATGTTATCTTAGTACCACGTTCGCTTCTATCTCCCTCACTCATAACGAATTCGGGATCACCTTCACACTCCCACACTACAGGTTTTGCACCTTCTCTCCAAGACAGTGATTCGATAACCACCTTCTTGGATACCATAAATGCAGAATAGAATCCAAGACCGAAGTGACCTATGATATTAGCATCCTTATATTTCTCAATAAACTCACCGGCACCTGAAAAAGCTATCTGATTGATATATTTGTCAACCTCCTCTGCTGTCATACCGATACCACGGTCTTCGATTACCAATGTATTATTGTCAGAATCTGCAGAAATCTTAATAGTAAGATCGCCCAATTCTCCTTTAAACTCACCTGTACCCGACAAAGTTTTCATCTTTCCTGTTGCATCTACTGCATTTGCAACCAATTCTCTCAAGAAAATCTCGTGATCGGAGTACAAAAATTTCTTAATCACCGGAAAAATATTTTCGGTGGTAACTCCTATTGTTCCTTTTTGATTAGCCATATCTTTCTATATATAATTTTAGTTTTTATCACCTCTATGGCAAAATATATACCACTCTATAAATATGACATTTTGACACAATTTGAATTTTTTAAAAATTCTTAAATCGGATAAAAAACAGAGCAATTGTGCAAAAACTGCAATTCAGGGCATTTTGATAATACTTTTGCATCGCATTCGACCTCAAAGTGAGAAGGTTTGATTTTTTACAGTTACGTCGGGTTTGGAAGAGGTCGGATGCTTCTTTATAAGAATGAAAATTTTAAAGGATATGAGAAGAGAGAGAAAAATCATTCTAACCATTACATTACTGACAATGCTCACAACTCCACTGATAGGACAAAAATGGAGCATTTCAACAAATCTTATAGACTACGCAAATCTACTAACTATAAATGCGGAAGGCAATTATTCACTTTCGCAGCATTGGAGCATTAATTTAAATGGGAAATACAACCCATTCACATTCAGAGCCAAAGAGGGGCCCAATAAACAATTTCACAATAAATCTACAGTCCTTGCTTGCGGGGCAAAATTCTGGCCCTTTTTCGTTTATTCGGGCTTCTTCTATGGCTTCAAATTACAATGGCAACAATACAACAGAGGGGGCATCTCCTCTCCCGACACCTATCAGGGAGACGCCTTTGGAGGCGGACTCAACTTCGGATACGCACTGATGCTCTCAAAAAATTTCAATATAGAATTTGGATTGGGACTATGGGGTGGCTGGACAAAATATATCCACTATGCCTGCCCGAAATGCGGCAGAGAATTGGGCAAAGATGACAAATGGTTCATTTATCCCAATGATATTCAGATAAGCTTTTCTTACACATTTTAAATAAACGACAATGAGAATTTTATTCTTTGCCACAATTCTTTGTCTATTACTACACTCCTGCTCCACCAATACCAAAATTTCGAGAATCAAAAGGAAAAACCTTGGAGCTGAGATTACCTTGTCAGAGATTCACAAAATCGACACCATCGATATAGATAATAACTTTCTAAACACTGATACTCTGACAGTTATCAACCAGCAAGGAGAGAGAGTCCACTTTATGAAAGCTTTTGTAGATTCTACCGGAACACTCCACGCGACAGAAGAACTGCAAGGGGCAGTCATAAGTGCACGATTCCGAAATATCCCGGAGAGAAACGGAAAAGTAAAGGTTGCTTTTGACATACATATCCCAAAAGATTTGATTGACAACAGCTGGCAGATACGTTTCAAACCTTTACTGTACATCCTTCAGGACACAATTCCACTGGATCAGGTTCATATTACCGGAAAAGATTATTTGGAAAAACAACTCAGAGGATATGAATTATATAACAAATTTCTCAATTCAATCATCACCGACCCAAATGACCTGATATATATGGACCTTTTGGAAATTTTTATTGAAAGAAACTTCCCGGAACTCGCTGCAATCAAGCACGACAGTACATTCATAGATTCCTATGTAAGAGGAATTTACAACATATCACTTCTACAAGCAAAGGAATACTACTCGAAAAGGATTGCAAAATTTCTGAACAACAAGAAGATAGAATCAAAACAGAAGAAATACAACCAATACATCAAAGAACCCATTATCAAAGATGGAATACGAATTGACTCCATTGTAGATAACCCTGCCACAGGCATCACATATCACTACAGCCAATGGGTTGATACCAGAAAGGACCTTCGAAAAATAGAACTTGTATTGAGTGGTTCAATACACAAAGATGGCGAGAAATTGGTTGAAATTCCCACTACACCTCCCCTAACCTACTATGTATCATCATTTTCCACAATGTATGAAAACATCAGCAGATACCTTACAAAGGTGATTGAAAGAAAAGTTCTTGTCAACACAAGTGCCAAAATTGATTTCAAAGTAAACAGTTACAAAATTGAAGAATCCCTGAATGGGAATTCTGAAGAGCTTTCAAGAATCAAAGAGAATTTCAAAAATATCATCCACAATCAGGAATTCAACCTGGACAGCATTATCATTACCGCTTCCTGCTCACCTGAAGGGAGATATTCCACCAATAACAGATTGGCAAAACAAAGAGGTGAAAGCATAAGGAAATATCTTGAAGACTTTACAGATGAGTACATCAAAGATATCAAGGAAGAAGAAGCCACATACCTGATATCACTGACTGACAGCACCATAGAGCAAACAAACAGAGATACTGTACCCGATATTGAGACGAATTTCAATAATGAAATATACACTTATCATATACCGGAAAACTGGGAGCATTTTTTTAATCTCATCACTGCAGACACGAGCATAGATAACAAAGAGAAAATTCTGCAATTGTCACAGATCGAAAATCTTGACACAAGAGAGAAGAGTCTCCGCTCTACCCAGGAATATAAATATATAAAGGAATCCATTTTTCCGGAGCTCAGAAGAGTCAGGTTTGATTTCCATCTTCATCGCAAAGGGATGGTAAAAGACACTATTCATACCACTGTCGTGGACTCCATATATAATATAGGTATAGAAGCTCTCAAAAACAGAGACTATCACACAGCGATAACAATATTGGGGAAATATGGAGATATCAACTCTGCATTAGCCTTTCTATCACTGGAATACAACGCTTCGGCAATGAATATCCTGAAAGAGCTGCCTGAATCCCCGAAAAGAGACTACCTTCTGGCCATAATCTACTCACGCTTAGGGAATATGGAATATGCAGCCGGACTCTATTTGCGAGCAGTGGATAACGACCCTACTCTGAAATTCAGGGGAAACCTTGACCCGGAAATAAGCATTTTAATTGAAAAATATAATCTGAACCAATATGAAAGCCGCTAAAATAACCACTATATTACTCACCACACTCCTACTGAGCAGCTGTATAAAGGAAAATAGAGAGAATTGCCCCAGCTGGCTGATTCTCGATTTGACAGAGATAGATACAACTCTTGTCGAAAATCTTGCCCTCTTTATAGTTTCAGAAGAAAATAAAATCTGCAATGAGATATATCTGGAAAAGGAAAATATCAAAGACCATATCGAGCTGGAGGTAGAAAAAAGAAGTTATTCGATCTTCGGTTGGGGAAATATTTCTGAAAAATCGATTCTCAATACCCAGGAGCAGAGTATAGAGATTACTGCCGGAAAGGATGCTGACCCACTATATTTTCATAAATCACACATAAAAACAACGGGCGAAAAGCATAGAGAAAAAATTTTTCCCGACAAAAATTACATAAACATCCAAATTTTTCTTGAAGGAAATATAAAAAATGAGGATAGAGAGATATTTTTAGAGTCAGAAACTGCAGGATATCTCCTAAATGGAGAAAAAATTGATAGAAAAATTGAGATTCCTGCTCCTTATCAAGAGTTCTGCTCGGCAAATATTATCCGACAGTTTGACTACAAAAATCTAAATCTACTGATTATCAATGATTATGAAGGTTTCCGAATCCCTATTGGGGAACTTATTATGAAAGATCCTCCTGCCGGATTCCCCGAAAAACTAAGCGATATCACCCTCAGAATAGACTTTTCAGAGTCGAGAATTACTATTAAAATTGGCGGTTGGAAGAAGGTATTTGAAAATTTTTGTAAAATCTTTTAATTTTTTTGGGTAGTTTCAAAAACTTGTCCTATATTTGCACCGCAAACAAAAAGGGAGCATAGCTCAGTTGGTTTAGAGCATCTGCCTTACAAGCAGAGGGTCGGGGGTTCGACTCCCTCTGCTCCCACTAAAAAAGTTAAACCTTCTCAATTATGAGAAGGTTTTTTTTTATTTCTACACTCTTCCTCTAAGGTGGCTCAACGTAAATTTTTTTTGGTGGTTTCAAAAACTTGCCCTATATTTGCACCGCTAACAAAAAAGGGAGCATAGCTCAGTTGGTTTAGAGCATCTGCCTTACAAGCAGAGGGTCGGGGGTTCGACTCCCTCTGCTCCCACCGGAAAACTGACAAAATTAATTTGTCAGTTTTTTTTATTTTATAACAGTTGCAAAACATCCTTATGATCAATTTTTTAGCAATTCCAAAAGGGCTTTTACTCGGAATAGGATCAGCAATGCCACTTGGTCCCATTGCACTATTGGTCATCAACAACACTTTAAAGAATGGCAGACGGGAAGGTTTTATGGCCGGATTGGGCGGATCACTTGCCGATACCACTTATGCAACCATCTCACTCCTGACAATTTCGATTTTCTACG
>JAZRBT010000090.1:0-5864 GCA_045635245.1 Candidatus Coprenecus sp. | reverse complement strand
ACCGATTGGAATCCCGGCATCATTTAACATCTTTTCTAAAGAGGAGGATGTAATCGAAGCATCCTCCCCTACTCCGGGCTTATTCTCATATATACTATAATCCCCTCGAACTTCTGTCAAAGTAAGATTTGGCATAATTACATTTGCTCCTGCCAATATTGCCTTCTCACGACCTGCCGGGTCAATTGACTGCATCGCTGTAGTCGCTGCAATATTGATTTTCGGCATCATCAATCGTAAGATTGCCACCATTTTCAAAGACAACTCCAAACGTTCCTCTTTTGGAATAAGTAAGTCTTTATACTGATACAGAGGTGTTTGCGAATGTTCCAAATATGGTCCCATTCCACACATATCGATATCAAAGCTTTTAAAGAATAGCAAATCGTCAGCCAGATGCTCTAGATTTTGGAACGGCAATCCAATCATAACACCTGTACCAACCTGATAACCAGCTTTGCGAAGATTTCCAAGAGCATCCAGGCGAGTCTGGAAAGAGTGACAATCATCCACCGGATGAATCTTTTCAAACAGTTCTTTAGTAGAACTCTCTATTCTCAACAAATATCTGTGAGCTCCTGCCTCAAACCACTCCTGGTAAACTTCCAAAGGCTGCTCTCCTAAAGATAAGGTAATACCAAGAGGAGAGTCAGGATTGATTTTCCGTATCTCTTTCAATATAGAAGTGATCTTATCCCTAAACTTCCTGTCGTGTCGCTCACCACCTTGGATGACCATGGAGCCATAACCTTGGTTATAAGCAAATTTAGCAGCAGGTATAACATCCTCTATTCCAATCTCATACCTATCATTACTTGGATTATCTCTTCTAATACCGCAATACAAACAATTTTTCCTGCAGATATTTGTAATTTCCACTAACCCTCTGAGATACACCTTGTTACCAATATTTGCAATTTTTGTCGCAAACGCATCATCATACAACTGCTGGACCTTCGATTGGTCACCCTCACTTAATAGTGAAATAATATTCTCTTTGGTAAAATTATATTCCATTATCCAATAAAGGAGCTATTGCTCTACTAAATATACCATTCATATACGAAATTGCCATTCCATAATTGGTCACAGGCACACCTGCCTCAATTGCAGGTAACAATCTGGAATACAGCTGTCTGGGAGTAATCATACATCCTCCACACTGCGCTACAATCGCGTATTCCTTAATCTCCCTCTTGATTGCGTCCAATCCTGCAACCACATCGAATTGAAGATTCTTCCCTGTGTACTTTCTAAAGAGGTTTGGAAGTTTCACTCTTCCAATATCCTCACAAGATGAGTGATGAGTACAAGACTCTAGAATCAGAACTCTGTCGCCATCCTTGAGATTGTCAATTTCTGGAGTACCTTTTATATATTGTTCAAAACAACCTTTGCTCCGAGCAAGCAACATACTGAAACTGGTAAAAGGTATTTCCTGAGGGATTATTTGGGAAACCTCTCTGAATATCTGACTGTCTGTAACTACAAGATCAAAATCTGCTGCCGCTCCAGGTTTGAAGATATCAGTAAGCGATTGAGGCTGAACCACTGAGACCACTGCCAATTTATCCAACAGAGATCTTATCGCATTAACCTGTGGCAATATCAACCTTCCGGTGGGAGCTTCACTATCGATAGGACAAATCAGCAGGACTTTATCCCCTTCATTTACAATTCCTTCAAACATATCCTTCTCCCTGAAGAGTGAACTGCTGCAGGCTTTTATGATAAATGAGATCAACAACTCTTTTGCCTGCTGCTGCTCTTGTTCATCAGGAAGTTTTGTGGAAAACTCGACCACATCAACCCCATATTCAGAACTAATCTCCTCTGCTACAACACTATCCAATGGAACCATCTCGGATTTATTATGAAGTACAATAACCGGAACAGAGAATCTTTTGAGAGCAGAAAGCAAATCTTTATCCTCTTTTGAAATAAAATTGTCATTGAAGACCAAAATTCCCACATCCACCTGAGAGATTACATCCATACTTTTGGCAACACGCATTTGACCCAACTCACCCAAATCATCCACACCCGCTGTATCTATCAACTGACAAGGACCTACCCCAAAAATCTCTATCCTTTTTTTAACAGGATCTGTGGTTGTTCCCGGTGTATCCGACACAATCGAAAAGTCCTGACCCAGAAGTAGATTGACAACCGAAGACTTGCCCACATTCCTTTTTCCGAAGAAACCTATATTTGTAATACTCATCTGCAAAATAAATTATTGTTCACAAATTTAATATTTTTACCCATTATTACTATCTTTGAAAGATGATTAATTTTTTTCCAATAAACCTGCTACAGCAAAAAACGCTCCGAAAGATTGAATACAATCATATCGGAAAATATATTTCGTTATACTACGCCAAAAAAGTCGGATTTATATTCGATGCATCCCTCGAAGGTATAGACAAAGGGGCAAATATGCTTATCAACACATTGAAAGCAAGAGGTGTAGAATACAAAGGAATCTGCATCGACTTCCGTAAAAAAGCAGAGGGAGTCACCCGTCCTTTTCTTGCGTCAACAAAAGTCCTTAATATCTTTAAAAGTGATATCAACTGGTACCAGAAACCATCTGAAGAGAGCATAAAAGACTTTATATCAGAGGATTATGATATCATTATCGACCTTACTACCGGTAAAAGATTATTCACTGTTGACTATATATTAAAGAGTTCATCTTGTTCATTACTTGTCGGAGTCTCTCCCACAAAAGAGAATCTGCACGATATCATAATCTCTCGCCAGCAAATTCCTGCTAAGACAGAAATCAGCACTGAAGAGTTGAAAGAGATTAATCTCAACCTCGTAAAGAACATCATAAACTACCTTGTAATCATCAGATAATGAGAACATTCTATTCATACTTACTAATCAGCATCAAAGGAATGTGCATGGGAGCAGCCGATGTCATCCCAGGTGTATCAGGGGGAACAATTGCATTCCTAACCGGAATTTACGAAGAACTCCTTGACTCAATAAAGTCTGTCAACAAAGAAGCTTTCAAATACCTTTTCACATTCAAATTCGGCAAACTTTGGAAACATATTAACGGAAATTTCCTTTTGTCACTATTCTTGGGAATCTTAATAAGCCTGTTCTCCCTTGCCGAACTGATGAAATACCTGATGGTCCACCAACCCATTCCATTATGGTCATTCTTCTTTGGACTAATTATAGCATCAGCAATAATCTTGTTAAAAGATATCCAACTCAAGAAATTATCAAATATCATCCCTATACTCATTGGAGCGGCAATAGGAGCGGCAATATGTCTGCTTTCCCCTGCACAAACTCCCAATGAATTATGGTTCATCTTCATAAGTGGGGCAATTGCCATTTGTGCAATGATACTCCCCGGAATATCAGGCAGTTTCATTCTTCTGCTAATGGGCAAATACGAGTTCATTCTGAACTCATTGACGTCATTGAATATTCCGGTTCTGGCAACATTTGCAGCAGGAGCAATCATCGGAATCATCTCCTTCTCACACCTGCTCTCGTGGTTACTGAAAAGATACTACAGCACAGCAATCAGCCTTTTGTGCGGTATAATGATCGGATCTTTGTTGAAAGTATGGCCTTGGCAGATCGAACTTGCAAGCGGAGTTTCCCACCCTGCGCTACCTTTCGATAGCGCTCTGACCACCGCTGGTCAGGTGCCACAGGCAATAATTTTCATTATTATTGGTGCAACACTTGTAATTACTATCGAAACTATCGCGAAAAGGTTGGAAATAAAAAATAATTGCTTATCTTTGCAACCTCATTCGGGAAACAGGCGATGTTGGTTGTAGTCTAAACCGTCAACATCCGAGCCCATCCGAATGATTCAAGGTTCGGTAGCTCAGCTGGATAGAGCAACAGCCTTCTAAGCTGTGGGTCTTGGGTTCGAATCCCAACCGAATCACTAAAAAACTGAAAATCAGTCAGTTAGCAGATTAAAATCGCTTCCTGACTGATTTTTTTGCTGTTGCTCTATCAAACCGAGCCGCTCTTGCAAACACATCTGCAAACAGGTTAGGGTGTGGCAAAAATGTTTGCAAACCATTTGTAAACCATTAAAAGCCAAACTGTTATGCTAAGTGTAAGCTTCACATGTCTGAAAAGCAGACAAAACAAATCTGGACAGAGCCCTATTCAATTGTGGGTCAATGTAGATGGAAGTCGTGCCACAACCATTCTAAGTCTTCGTGTAGCCCCTCAAGAGTTTCAAAAAGCAATGAAAAGTAAACAGAATAATCCTATTCTGCTATACTGTAACAATGTCAGAGAGCGCATAACTGAATTCTACGCTAACTCTTCATATATTGGTATAATCCCAACGCCCCAGCAGATTATTGATTTTGTAAAAAGTGGTTTTGCTGTTAAGCAATATATGCTATATGAGTTGTTTGATGACTTCTTAAGAATCGAAAAAAGTAAAATCGGACACGAAATACAAGATACCACCTATTACAAGTATTATTTGGTTGTAGAGAGGTTCAAACAAGCTGTACCCAACAAACCTATCAATCAGGTATCTCATACAGATGTTCTTGATTTTAAGTATTACTTACTGAATGTCGTTAAACTTTGTACTGGAACATTGGCAGGCTATCTGACTAAGGCTAAAACTATATTTGCTTATGCGATAGATAACGACCTGTTACAGCGCAATCCGTTTCGTCAACTAAAAATCCAGAAAGAGGAGATTGAGATTAACCCTCTTACCAAAGAAGAGTTATCTCGAATTATCCAGAAGGATTTTAGGATAAAGCGTCTCAACCAAGTGAGAGATTGTTTCGTTTTTGCATGTTACACGGCTTTGGCCTATTCAGATTTGGCAAGTATAAATATTGATGATATCAAGGAGCAGAACGGGGTACACTTTATTCAGAAAAATCGTATTAAGACAGGTGTACAATTTACTATTCCGCTTAATGATATAGCAATGACTATATTAAAGAGATATAACTATCAGCTTCCTGTTCTTACCAACCAAAGATACAATAGCTACCTAAAGGAGATAGCCGACCTATGTGGTATAGATAAGAAACTAACCTCTCATTTAGCGAGACATACAGCTGCGACACTAATGTTGAATACTGGTATTAGCATTGATGTAGTGGCCAAAATTCTGGGACATAGAAATACAGCAATGACCGCACATTATGCCAAGATGCTTGACAAGACAATCATCCTTACCAAAATTGACTTCTAAACAAAAAATCAGTTAGGGTGATAACCTCTAACTGATTTTTCTTTTCTGCGTAACTAAAGGTCCATTTTTAGGGTTCTAATCCTCTGTGGATTCGAACCTAATCTTGTAAATATTGCAATATCACAGACTTACATAGTGAACCTATGATACTGTTTGCATATTTGTCAATTTTTGATTGCAATTACACAAAATCATAGGTATCAATCAACTTTTGCAGTTCCCTCTTAATGTCATCTTGTAGCTTGATAAAGTTCGGAAGGTTGATGGTTGTATTTAAACTCTTTTCAACCTCCTTAATGCTTAGGTGTATAAGTTTGTTGCGACGAAGCAATTCGAGACAAAAATCAATCGTTAATCTATTGTTTTCTCTCTCTTTGAGGAATCGTTGCAATTGATAGCTTGCTGAAGCTTTTATTGCGCTAACACAAGTCTCATTAAACCTAAATTGATTTCTGTATGCTTGTAGAGCCAACACCAATGCTCTAATCTCAATAAGAGCATCTTCTTGTTGCTTTTTATTCCTATCATTGATTTTGATATTTTTAATAGAGACACCATATTCGGTAAGTTCTATTATCAACTGTTCAACTAACGGAGGAAACGCATACGATTGAAGGTATTTGCGAATAGTGCCATTTACACC
>JAZRBT010000089.1:0-2218 GCA_045635245.1 Candidatus Coprenecus sp. | reverse complement strand
CCTTGTACTTGGTATCTGTTCTGCATTGGCAGTAACTGTACAGCTTAAAGGTGCATTTGTAATGGCTCTATCAGTGATCGTCGTTACAGGACTTTCAAGTTTTGTTGTTTCATTGTTGAGAAACACTATTCCCAACCGTATCCGTATCATCGTTCAATTGGTGGTAGTGGCACTTATGGTTATCTTGGTGGACCAGTTCCTTAAAGCATACGCATACAGCATCAGCAAGACTTTGTCTGTATATATCGGACTTATCATTACCAACTGTATCGTTATGGGTCGTATCGAAGCTTTTGCACTTGGCAACAAACCTTTTGCATCACTTGTCGACGGTCTTGGAAACGGCGCAGGATATGGACTTATCCTTGTAATCGTAGCTTTCTTCCGCGAATTGTTTGGTTCAGGAACTCTATTCGGATTCCAAGTAATTCCTCAGGAATTCTATGAAATGGGATATATGAATAATGGTTTGATGATTCTCCCTCCTATGGCACTTATCCTTTTGGGATGTATCATTTGGGTTCAGAGAAGCATCCAAAAAGATTTACAAGAAAAATAACAACTAACTCAAATCAAAAATGGAATACATTAGTTTATTTGTCAAGTCAATTTTTGTTGACAATATGATATTTGCCTATTTCTTGGGTATGTGCTCATATTTGGCAGTATCAAAAAATGTGAAGACAGCCAGCGGTTTGGGCTTAGCTGTTATCTTCGTTCTACTTGTAACCCTTCCTATCAACTACCTTTTGAATGAGTATGTACTTAAACCCGGAGCACTTGATTGGGCAGGTATGCCTGAGGTCGATCTAAGCTTCTTGAGTTTCATTGTATTTATCGCAGTTATTGCTGCTATCGTTCAGATCGTAGAGATGGTGGTTGAGAAATTTGCACCTGCACTTTACTCTCAATTGGGTATCTTCCTACCTCTTATCGCTGTAAACTGTGCGATTCTTGGTGCTTCATTGTTTATGCAGGAAAAAGACTTCGTAAATGTTGGTGAAGCTACCGTTTATGCACTTGGTTCAGGTATTGGCTGGTTCCTTGCTATCGTAGCACTTGCTGCTATCAGAGAGAAACTTACCTACTCACACGTTCCTGCACCTCTACGCGGTTTGGGTATCACCTTCATCACTGTAGGTCTTATGGGTATTGCATTTATGACTTTTATGGGTATTCAACTTTAAAAAGGAGATTTAAGATATGATGACATCAACTATTATCGCAGCTATCATAGCTTTTGTAGCACTGACACTTTTGTTGGTTGCCCTTCTCCTTTTCATCAAGGCGAAGATTACCCCTTCAGGTTCTGTAAAAATCAACATCAACAACGGTAGCAAAGAGGTGGAAGTGGCTCCAGGCGGAAACCTTCTTACAACTCTTGCTGAACATAAAATTTTCCTTCCCTCTGCTTGTGGTGGTAAAGGTAACTGCGGACAATGTAAATGCCGCGTGACTGAAGGTGGTGGTACAATCCTTCCTACCGAGGTCGGTTTCTTTACAAGAAAACAAATTGCAGACAACTGGCGTCTTGGATGTCAGGTAAAAATCAAAGAGGATATGAGTATCGTAGTTCCCGAGTCAGCCCTAAGTGTAAAGAAATGGGAATGCGAAGTTATCTCAAACCACAATGTTGCCACATTTATCAAAGAGTTTGTGGTTAAACTTCCAGAAGGAGAACATTTGAATTTCCGTTCAGGTGGTTATATCCAAGTCGATGTACCTGCTATCACCGTTGATTATCGTAAAGATATCGATGTGGATGAGCAATATCGTGAAGATTGGGAGAAAATGGGTGTATATGATCTTAAGATGGTCAATCCTACCCCTACCTTGAGAGCATATTCAATGGCTTGTTACCCTGCAGAGGGCGACATCATCAAATTGAATGTCCGTATTGCTACTCCTCCTTTTGACAGAGCAGCCGGTAAATTTGCAGATATCAACCCTGGTATTTGTTCTTCTTACATCTACTCTCTCAAACCTGGTGACAAGGTAACTATCTCAGGTCCTTACGGTGAATTCTTCCTACCTGACAATCTTCCTGCTGAACAAGAACTTATCTTCGTTGGTGGTGGTGCAGGTATGGCTCCTATGAGAAGCCACATCATGCACTTGTTCAAGACTGAAAAGACAAATAGAAAAGTTAACTTCTTCTATGGTGCCCGTAGCTTGAAAGAGGCATTCTACCTTGAGGATTACGCTCAGATTGAGAAAG